>JASFTY010000230.1:0-6366 GCA_050050535.1 Gemmatimonadales bacterium
ATAAGAAGTACCTCTGCTATTCGCGAGCCGATTTTGTCGCCGACAACGAGGACGTAATCGCCGAATGGGCCGCGCTCGGGCTCAAGGCCGTGTTCATCGGCCTCGAGGCGCCAACCGACGAAGAGCTGGACTCGATGGACAAAAGGTGCACCGTCGACTCGAATCGCCGAGCCGTAGCCGTACTGCGGCGGCACGGAGTCGACACATATGGATCGCTGATCACACAGCCCGACTACCTGCCCGCCGATTGGCAGCGCCTCTGGCGCTTCATCGACGAGAACGGCCTCTACTACCTCAATATCTCGCCGCTCACGCCGCAGCCCGGCACGCTGATCTGGGAGAGATACAAGGACGAGGTCGTCGTGCCCCGCGAGGCGCACGGGCTCTGGGATTTCACCCACGTCGTGCTGCCCACCTCGATGCCGCTCAAGAAGTACTACCGGGCGCTGTTGCGGACATACGCTCGCACTTGCCTCGACATACGCCGAGCGAATCGGCTGACCCTACGCACACGCCCGCCCGTTTGGTCACGGAAATACCTGCGCCTTTGGCTGGGTGCCTCCAAGATCTTCCTGCAGTTCATCAACGCGCACCGGCACCATTCGCCGCGGCAGCTGAGGCGCGCCTCGTACACCGGACCCGAGGTACCAGGGCTCGTTCCACGCTGGAAGCGGGGACCGCGCGCGGCGACGTTGGCGCCGGACGCAGCGACGGGGGAGAGGTCACAATGAATACGCCGGTTACTCGTGAGCGGACGCCCGCGGCTCGGGCGGCTGCGCTGTTCGACCCGTTCGAGGGCTATTTCGCCGCCGGCAAGAAATCGTCGCCAGCGCCCGGCAGCTTGCTCGACCTGCCGGAGAGACGTCGCTGGTTCGAGGTTGTCGGCTGGGGCTGCGACGAGGGCCTGTACACTTACCAGCAGCCGCTCGAGGGTTGCACCGGCCGACGGGTCCGCGTGCAGGGCCGCTCGATGCTCATGCTGTCAGCCTACGACTACCTGGGGCTCGTCGGCCATCCAAAGATCGAACGAGCGGCGGTCGACTCGGTACGCCGCTACGGCACGAGCACCGGCGGCGTCAGGATGCTCACCGGGACGACGGAGCTGCACCTCGAACTGGAGCGCGAGCTCGCCGACTTCAAGGGCGTCGAGGCCGCGATCACCTTCGGGTCCGGCTACATGGCCAACCTCGCCGCGGTCTCGGCGCTGGTCGGGCCAGACGATCAGGTGATACTCGATGAGCGGAGCCACCGGAGCCTCAGCGACGCGTGCCTGCTCGCCCGCGTCCCGACGTGCACCTTCCGTCACAACGATCCGGCCTCGCTGGACGATAGGCTACGCGGGTCCGCCAAGGCCGGACGAACCCTGATCGCAGTGGACGGCCTCTACTCGATGGACGGCGACGTCTGTCCGCTGCCCGAGCTAGTCGAGCTGAAGCGCCGCTACGGAGCGTTCCTGCTGGTCGACGAAGCGCACTCGCTCGGCGCGCTGGGTCCGACCGGCAGGGGTGTGGACGAGCACTTCGGGCTCGCACCCGATGCCGTCGACATCTGGACGGGCGCGCTCTCCAAGGCCATTCCCTCCAACGGTGGCTTCTTGGCCGGCTCGCGCGAGCTGATCATCTACCTCCAGCATGCGGCCGCACCGTTCTGGTTCTCGGCCGCGCTCTGTCCGCCCGCCGTGGCTGCGGCGTCCGCGGCGCTCCGCGTCGTGCGCCGAGAGCCGCAGCGGCTGACGCAGTTGGCCCAGAACGCTGCCAGGCTCGGGGCGGGGCTGCGTGACCTCGGCTATGAGACCGGCGCAGGCGCGAGCGCGATCATACCGGTGATTGTCGGCGAGGCGGAGGCGACCTGGCGGCTCGCCCGCGGCTTGTTCGACCGCGGGGTGATCGCGTCGGCGGTGGTGCATCCGGCGGTGCCTCGTGATGGGGCACGGCTGCGTATCTGCGCCACTGCGGCGTACACCGAGGACGATCTCGACGAGGCGTTGGACGCCTTTGACCAGGTCCGGAGGCTGCACCAGTGACGAGAGTCACTTCCGAGGCGGCCGCTGCGGCCGGCGCGCGACATTCATCGTCTCCGGCCGCGCAGTCAGGCTCCGCGCGACCATTCGACCTGCGCCTGTGCGATAGCATCGCTGACGTCGATCCGAGCGAGTGGAACGCTTTCCTCGATCCTGACGACCTGCAGGCCGCGCACCGCTTCGTCAGCGTCTGCGAGCGTTCACATGTCGCGGATGCCGCCTACCGGCACGTCTTGGTTTACCAGGGCGATCAGCTCGTCGGCATCGCGACCTTCAGCCGCATGCACGTCGCCCTCGACCTGCTGGCCGGGCGCGCCGCTCGGGCAGCCATCCGATTCGTGCGGCGTTGGCGGCCATCGTTCGCCAGGGTCCCGGTCGCGTTCTGCGGCTTGCCGGTATCGTTCGGGCGCTCGCTTCTGCGATTCCGTCCCGGGGCACCGGTGGCGACGATCACCGCGCTCGTGGCCAAGGAACTCCGATCGTGGGCCGACGAATACGGGGCCCGCGTCCTCTGCTTCAAGGAGTTCGAGGTGGCGGAGCTCGATTCACTCGATTCACTCGGGCAGCTCGGCTACTTCAGGGCGCCGAGCCTGCCGTTCTGTACCCTGCCGATCAGGTGGTCCAGCCTCGACCAGTACCTGGGCGCGATGCGTGCCAACTATCGCCGCCAGGTCCTGGCGAGCCTCCGCGTACGCCGACGGATGAACCTCTCGGTCCGCACCGTCGAAGATTTCGGCTCGGAGTGTGCTCGGATCTTTCGACTGTACGAGCAGGTGATGGGCCGCGCCGAGTTCCAACTCGAGCGCCTCAATCTCGCGTTCTTCGAGCGGCTCAACGCCGATCTGGGCCCCGCGTCGCAGGCTATCCTGATCGAGCGGCGCGGGGAGCTCACCGCCGCAGCGGTGATGCTCCTCGGCTCGACGGAGGCGACCTTCCTCTTGGCGGGCATCGATTACACGCAGAACCGCCAATGCCATGCCTACCTCAACCTGGTCACCGAGGTCGTTGCCCTTGCCATCCGCCGCGGTGCGGCGCGGTTGGAGTTGGGTCAGACCTCCTACGATCTCAAGCGCCGGCACGGGGCCGAGGCGGTCCCCCTGTTCGTCTACCTCAAGTGCACCAACCCGGTCGGCCACGCGCTGCTCCGCGCTGCGCGCCCCGTCATGTTCCCCACGCACTCTTACGCGCGGCGCCGGGTCTTCAGAGGGCCGTGAGGATTCGTCGTCTGAGACCTGCCGTGCTGGCCTGGTGCGCCGCGGTACTCGTGTCAGGCACCGTGGCGACGCTGCGTCTCGAGGTCAAGAACCCGCACAGCGCTTGGCAGACGCGGAGGCCTTCGCCCGAGGCCGAACTCTGGCGCTTCACCCGCAGCCAATTCGCCGAGGCCGGGCTCGTGCTCGTCGGGGTCCAGGTACCGTCCTCTTCGCCGGCCCTCGATGCGCTCGAGCCCTTCGAGGACTGGCTCGCTGAGCAGCCGGAGGTCGCCAGCGTGCTCGGACCCACCGTGGTGAAACGGATCGAGCACGTGGTGTTCATGGCCCAAGGTGTTCCTCGCGAGTTGCTGGATCTCGCAACGGCCATCTACAGCCCGCGCCACCACTTCCTACTCCTCTACGTGACTCTCCGGCCGCTGCCCGCCTCGGGATCGCTCGACGTTCAGGTGGCATTACTCGAGCGAATCCGGGCAGAGGCACCGACGATGTTGCCGGCTGGCAGCTCGCTTCACCTCGCGGGCAAGGTCGTCGCCGACGTCGACTTGAACACGTTGCTCCGTCGGGACGCCATGAAAGCCGGACCGCTCGCGCTGCTGGCTATGGCGTTGGTGCTGGGAGCACAGCTGCGTCGCCGGATATTCGGACCCGTCTTGGGCGTCGCTGCGGCTGCAATAGCTGTCGCCGGCTGGCTCGCCGTCACGGGAACGCCGGTGTCCACCGGCACCGTGGTTTGCTTCCCCATCACGATCATCGTGGGCCTCGCCTACGGCATCCACATGGAAGCCGCCATTGCCCGGACCGGCAGTAAGGCGACTGCGGCCCGGGAGATCGGGGTCCCGCTGCGGCTGGCGCTGTTCACCACGGTGGTCGCACTGCTGAGCTTCGTGCTGTCGCCGATCCCAGCGCTGCGGTCGTATGCCGTCGCGTCGAGCGCCGGCGTAGCCCTGGGTTACCTCGCGGCAGCCACGCTCGTCCCGCATCTGACCGGCGGGGCAGGTACGAGCTCGGTCAGACGTTCCACCTGGCGGCGAGCGCCTTTGCGCCTCTTCCGGCTCGCCGCCCGCCGTCCGCTGTGGACCGCCGGCTTCTGGCTCGCCGTCGCGGTGGTGGGGATCGTCGGCGCGACACGCGTGCGCATCGAGCCGAACAACTATCTCGGCTTTTTCCCGTCGCAGCACCCGACGATGATCGCGCACCGAACATTGGACCGTGTGATGGGCGGCAGCCTACCGATGTACGTGATCGCCGAAGCAGAGGACGACACGTACCGCAATCCGCTCGTCGAGGCCCGGCTGCGCGGGTACGCGGCGGCTGTGCGGGAAGCCGGAGGCGTCGGGCCGGTGTTCACTCCGTCAACAGCAAGCTGGCCCATCGGTCGGGGGATCGAGTCGTGGTTCCAGGGCAGCGACTCGAGCTACACGCGAGCAGTCTTCAGTGTGCCGCTGCTGTCGACCGCGGAATCCAGGCGACTCATCGCTCATCTCGATTCGCTGGCCTTCGCACACAGTGATTCAGCCGTGCAGCTTCAAGTGACGGGGCCACTCCCGGCCGGACTGCCGCTGCTGCAGAGCTTGGTCGAGAGTCAGGTGAAAAGCCTGGTGGTGTTATTGGCGGTCGTCGCGGTAGCCTTCGTCGTCGTGACGCGCTCCTGGCGACGCGGCCTGCTTCTCTTCATCCCCAATCTCGTGGCGCCGCTCGCCGTCGCCGCTGCGATGGGCTACGGCGGCATCGCGCTCGACTTCACCACCGTAGTCATCATCTCTCTCGTCCTCGGCGTCTCCGTCGACGACACCCTGCAGCTGGCTTGGGCCGGCGCGGCCCGGGCGCCCGGCGATCTGCGGTTCCGCGCCGCGCGTGCCGTCCGCCGCATCGGCGCACCGGTCAGCGTGACCTCGCTGGCCGCGCTCGTCGGCTTCGGCTCGCTCGCTCTCTCGTCCTTCCCGGCTACCGCCAGACTGGGCACGCTCACCGGCCTGGCCGTGATCGTGGCCTGGCTCGCCGATATCACCCTCGCCCCACTCTTGCTGGCGGGTCGGAGCCGGCGCCGCTAGCGACCTCGCGCCTTTGCCGCAGTACCTACCAGGAGAGCATGAACTCACGTCTGTGGGTGAACTCGCCCCTCCGCATCGGTTCGCAGCAGAACGGCATCGTAGGACCGCCCGTTCACGATGCTCTTCAGGCCGGCAACGAGGAACCCGCCGTCATCGAGCTCGATGATCGCCTCGGCGCCATACACGCTGGCATCATCCAAGCGCCGCTCCCAGAGCAAGTTTCCGGAACCGTCGATCTTCCAGAGAGGCATGGCGCGACCGAGCCCACCGATCAGATAGCCGTCGTCGGAAACGCGCCGCAGGGTCTGCGTGTAGTCGTCGAGCTCCGGTTCTCCAAACGACCTTTGCCATTCGAGCTCGCCACTTCGCGATGTCTCGGCCAACCAGAGGTCCGCCTGTCTATCCGACCCGCTGCCGGTCATCGAGAACCCGGCCAAAAGGTAGCCGTCCTCGGTCGTCTCGATTTCCGACGCGAACTGCCAACCCTCGAGTTCGTATCGCTGAGTCCAGGCCCGACCACCATCGGAGTGCAGAGCCGTCAGCGCCCCGTCTTCTGCAACGGCAGTACATAGAATGATCTGACCTGCCTCGGTCTCGAGTGCGTCGAGGATCAGCACGTCGATGGCCGTGCTTTCCATGTACTCCCAGACGACGTAACCGTCAGCATCCACGCGAAGGGCATAGGCGTCTTCGCTGCCACCGGCCGATTCCGTTCGTCCGTAGAGCAGAAAGTCGCCATTCGCCAGAGCCTGCATACCGAAGGGCCATTCCCTCCGCGGGGTTCCGTATGTGCGGAACCACTCCTCTTCGGCTTCCGCGCTCATCTTCAGCAAGAAGAAGTCACGATCTCCAGCCCCATGCGAATCCGTCTCGCCGAACACGTAGTACCCGTCATCGGCTGCACGCCTGATGGCCCAGGCCTGCTCGTAGCCGTCGCCACCCCACGCTCGCTCCCAAACAGTGGCGCCGTCGGCGACGGCGACCTTCATGAGCAGAGCATCCCCGCTGTAGGGGGGGACATGCAGGTGATTGGTGGCACCGACGGCGATCACATGGTGGCCGTCGGCCAACACGGCATCGA
>JASFTY010000231.1:0-6354 GCA_050050535.1 Gemmatimonadales bacterium
TCCGCCCAGAGGACGAAGAGCGTCGTCTCCCACGACTCGATGGCGCTCACGTAGTCCCAATCGCGGAGCCCGCCCATGGGCTCCGCCAGCCTGTCGGCGCGCGCCGCGTCGGCCGAGCGGAGTCGCTCCCACTCCTCGACGATCTCCGGCACCATCTGTTCGGCCGCCGACAGCCGCGTGTCCCATACCGCTCGGGCGAACTCGTCGAAGTCGAACGTCTCGCGACCCTCCAGCACACGACGCGAGCTCTGCGCCCGCCAGTTGTCCGTCTCCGACCCGATCAGGTAGGGCGGGAAGTCCGCACGCGCCAGCTCGGCGCCCGCCGTCACCGTGAGCGGCGACGAGTTGCAGTTCTGCAGGTAGCCGCTGGCCGGGTTGAGCACCTGGGGCAGCTCGTCCAGCGTGTGATAGCCGTTCCACTCGGTCCGCGGGTCGCTACCATCGACGGGTCGCTGCCAATCGAACTCCGGCGCGCGGCGCGGCACGGCGGCGTTGTAGACGTAGTAGATGTTGCCGTCGCCGTCGGCGTATATCGTGTTCATGTACGGCACGGCCAACCGCGACAGCGCCGCTCTGAACTCGTCCAGCGATCGCGCCCGCTGCATCTCGTACCACTGCTCGAACCACCCGCCTTCATCCAACTTGGTGAGCCGGACGGCGAGCGGCCGACCCAGCGAGTCGGCGGCGATGATGGGTCCGTGGTGCGTCTTGCGCAGCTTGAACCTCCGCTCCTCCGTCGCCTCGTCAGTTCCTACATAGATGACTTCCTCCCACTCCGTCGCCTCGCGATAGCCGTCGCCGTAGCGGTAGCGCAGCGGATATTCCGGGTCGTCGAAGTGCTCGACGTAGATATCTCCGATGTCCGAGTAGTTGTCCGTGTACGCCCAGCCCAGGCGCTCGTTGTGCCCCATGTACGGCAACATGAACCCGAAGCGACTGAGTCCCGAGAAGACGAGCCCCTCATCGCTTTGCAGGTGCACCTCAGTGTATTGCGAAAGACCAAAAAACGATACGTGCGGGTTGATCAGCAGCATCGCGTGCCCGCTTGCACTCCGCGCCGGAGCGACCGCCCAATGGTTCGACCCGGTCGGCCGCTCGCCTTCCTGCCGCTCCAGGAAAAGCCGCGCGTCTCTTCGTGCGAGCCCGGCGTAGCCGATGTACTCGTTGTGGTGATACTTGAAGCGAATCAGCGCCAGCGTGTGCCAGGGCTCGATCCGCTCGAGTAGCCGCCGCTCCGTCTCGGGGTACACCGACAGGTAGTAGTTGAAGCCGGCGGCGTAGGCGTCGTACAGCGCACGCATGCGGGGCGATGCGCCCTCGTACTCGGCCTGCGAGCGGCGCGGGATCTCCAGCGCCCGCGCCAGGTAGTCGTCCAGCAGCGTCTGCTCGCCGTAGAGCTCCGACGCCCGGCCGATCGAGCGGATGAAGTTGTCCTCCACCTGCCAGAAGTTGTCTTCCGCCTGGGCGTAGGCCGCACCGAAGATCACACTCGCGTCGCTGGGGCCGTATATGTGGGGCACGCCGTAGACATCGCGGTAGATCGTCACCGAGCGGGCCAGCGCCTCCGGGTCCTGCTGCGGCTTCTCTTCCTGAAGGCAGGTCCAGCTGACCGCTGCCACGGCAAGAGTGGCCGCAGCCAGGGTCGTCGTCATTCCGTGCGTGGCTTTCATCGCGGGCTTCCTATCCTAGGGGGGTTCCTGGGTACCTGGAAAATGGGAGTCTCGCGGCCCTCGTACAATCTCCGGTCCCCGGGTCAGCCGGCGTGTGGCAGAACTTCAACATTGAACGGCCGACAGCCGGCGGCCCCGCCGAAGAAGCCCTGCCACGGCGAGCAGTCGTGGCAGGGCTCGCTTTTCTCCAACCGGAGCCCCGGATCGGTCAGTTCTTGACCCAGGTCGGCCGCGTCCGATCCGTGAGCAGGAAGAGGCTCGGCTCGAACTCGACGTCGATCGTCCAGTAGTCGTAGCGCTCGGTCATATCGACGCGCCCGCTCCGCTTGAACGTGATCTCGGTGGCGATCCAGCCACCGCCCAGCCGCTCGTAGCCGTCGAAGGTGATCTCCCGCTCGGCACCGGTATCGGGGTTCTTCAGCAACAACCGGACGAACAGCAGCCCCTGCCTGTCGATCCAGAACTGCTGCTTCTCATCCCCGACCACGTACACGGCGCGACCCTGCCACTCGCCCTCGCGGACCTCCAGCGAGAGGTCGAACCCGCCGGCCTGCAGCGTGGCGATCGTCTGCTCCACCGGCTGGACGTAGACGTCGAACCCCAGTAGCAGTAGCGGGTGCTGGCCCGGTTGTTCCCGGACCAGGGTGTCCGCCTCGAAAAAGATCCAGGCCTGGTCCTTGAAGACAACGCAGTTGCCAGCGTCGAGGGGCGCGATGTCGCTGCGCACCGTACCGGGCAGGCGGATCGACTCGTACCAGACGCGGGCCGAGTCGTAGGCACCGCTCTGCACATCGTAGTAGTTCACCGTCTGCACCAGAGCCAGGTCCGTGTACCAGGCCCCCGCGTAGCGGTCGTGCATGGCGCGGATCACGTCTTCGCCGGTCATGGCCGGCGCGCTCGCGCAGCCAACGACAATCAACAGCAGTGAGAGAGCGCGAAGCATCCAGACCTCCGGTGTCTGCCTCTGTTCCCGGGCCACCGCGAATCTGTCGGTGTAGCAGCTCGAATAATGTGCCTTCGCGTGGGCCGTGGCAAAGGTCAGGGGAGGTCGGCGCCGGCGCACCGTCGCGGCCGCTAGCGCCCGATGTTAACCTTCCCGACGTCCCTGATCACTTTCCACCTTTCCAGGAGCGACGTCGATGCCTGCCCAGCCCGATCGCCGCGACTTCTTGAAGCTGACCACCGCCGCCGTCGGCGCCCTGGCGGTGGGTCTCCCCCGAGCCGCCCGCGCGGTCGGCGGTCGGGCCGGCCGCGTGCTCGTCCTCGGCGGCACCGGCTTCATCGGTCCCTACCAAGTCCGGTCGCTGCTGGCGCGGGGCCATGAAGTCACGCTGTTCAACCGCGGGCGCACCAACCCCGGCCTGTTTACCGAGCTGGAGAAGCTGCGTGGCGATCGGAACGGCGACCTGGAGTCGCTGCGTGGCCGCAACTGGGACGTGGTCATCGACAACTCGAGCTCTCGTCCCGACTGGGTGACCCGATCGGCCGAGTTTCTGCGCGATTCCGTCGAGCTGTATTACTACGTTTCGTCTCGCTCGGCCTACGCGAGCTACTCGACGGTCCCCATGACGTCAGCTGTCCCGACGTACACGTACGAGACGGCGGGCGTCGACCGGACGGACGTGGACATCGCGCGTCTTCCCTACGGTCTGGCGAAGGCCGAGTCGGAGCGCGAAGTCATGCGCGTGTTTCCCGACCGCTTTTCTATCTTCCGGCCCGGCCTCATCATCGGCCCGGACGATCCGACCGACCGTTTCACCTACTGGCCGGTGCGCATCCATCGGGGCGGTGAGGTACTGTCGCCGGGTGACGGTACGGATCCCGTGCAGATCATCGACGTCCGCGATCTGGGTGATTTCATGGCGCTGTCGGCGGGAGCAGGCCACACGGGGATCTTCAACCTGGTGGGACCCGCTACCCCGCGGCCGATGGCCGAGCTGCTCTACGGGATCCGCGCGGTCACGACGGCCGAGACGACGTTCACCTGGGTACCCCGCGAGTTTCTGGCGGACCGCCGCGTGCGACCCTACAGGGAGATGCCGGTGTGGATGCCGCCGACGGAAGGCTACGAGGGGTTCGCCCGCTTCGACCTGTCCAACGAGGTGGCGCATGGGCTCAGCTTCCGCTCCCTCGCCGACACGACCGAGGCGACGCTCGAGTTCCATTTCTCGCGCACCCCCGAGCGGCAGGCCGCGATACAGCCGGGCCTCTCGGCGGAGCGGGAGGCCGAGATCCTCGGGGAGTGGCACGCCTCACGGTAGAGGCGCACCGCCCGGCACTCAACGTCACGCCTCAGCGCAAGCCAACTCGAGACCGGCACAGAACGCTGGCCACCCGCGTTGAGCGCCGGGAAACGAGAACCGGCCCGCGGCACGGGCGCCGGGGCCGGGCATTGCCTGCAGCAGTTCGACTGCCGACCCGCTCACTCCTCCTTTTGCTCGGGTATCACGATCGTCTCCTGGCCCGCCGCATCGCGCATCCTGTCGACCAGGCCGTGCATGCGCTCGATTATGTCGTCGATCATGCCCTCCGCGTCATCGGGCGGCTCCTCGCCCTTGGCGATGACCGTGATGCGGTTCAGGTTGCGGACGTGCATGATGAACTCGTCGGTCACGTTTCGCAGCTTCATGTACCTGCGCCGCTCGTGCGCCACCTGCCGCTCCGAGCCCAGGGCCACCCGGACCGTAACGTAGAGCAGCGGCACGATAGCCAGGACGGAGAGGAGCGCCCGGAACGCCGGTTCCGGCACTGCCACGGAGACGAAGACCAGCGCGACAACTCCGCCTGCCGCCACCCAGAGCCACGCCTTATGGAATTGCATGTCCGCTCCTGTTCTCCCGTTCACAGAAGGGGCCCGCATTCAGCGGTCGGGGAGTGTGCTATATTCTAACAACTTAGGGTCGATTTCGCATGACCCGAGGCGGCCCGGCACTTGGCGCACGCCGGCAAGACCCGCCCGCGGCCTCCCGCTACCGGTAGCTTCCGGGGGGCGGGGGGGCGGGGGGGCGGGGCGCGGGGGCGGGGGGCGACGCCGAGTGCCAGGCGACACCTGTGCAACCATCCCCACCTCCTGCGTCTCCCAAGATAGAAGAGGCAGACCCCCCGACCGGACGACTGGGAGGCGTAAGATGAAGCACATACTCGCGAACCGCGCCGCGGCCGCCGGCCTGGCCGCGCTACTCTTGCTGGCCGGGGCCCGTTCCGCGGCGGCTCAGGGCTGGATCGAGCCGCCGATGAACCGCTGGGTCCCCCACTTCCCGGTGGAGCGGGTGCGCAGCGACGTCACCGTGCGGATCGACGGCGAGCGTCGCGTCGCCCACATCGAGGTGGAGGAGATCTTCCGCAACAACTCGCGCAGGATGGAGGAGGGCGACTACCTGTACCCCATCCCGCCGGAGGCCGTGTTCACGAACCTGTCGCTGTTCATGGGCGAGCAGGAGCTGCGCGGCGAAGTACTGCCGGCCGACGAAGCGCGCCGGATCTACGAGGAGATCGTGCGGCGCAAGAAGGACCCGGCGCTGATCGAGCTGATGGGCCACGGCGTGCTGCGGGCCAGGGTCTTCCCCATCGACCCGGGCGCTGAGCGGCGCGTCATCCTCCGCTACACCCAAATCCTCGGTAAGGACGGCGACCTGCTTCGCATGCGCTACCCGCGGGTCGTCGGTATCGTCCCGGGCAGCGAGTCGCGCGAGACGTCGCGGCCGGATTACCGCAGCCAACGCCGCCACCCCTTCACGCTGACGATCCGGGTGACGGGCGCCGAGCGCTTCGCCACGCCCTATTCGCCGACCCACACGATCGAGGTGCGCGAGCGTGGACGCGACGAGTTAGAGATCGTGCACAGCGGCGACGCGATGGCTCGCGACTTCGAGCTGTTCCTGCCGCTGCGCGAGTCGTTCGTCGGCGCCAGCCTGGTGGCGCACGCAGCCGGTGGCGAGCCCGGCTACTTCATGCTGCTCATCGCACCGCCGGCGCACGGCGACGAGAGGCAGATCCCGCGCGATCTGACGCTCGTGCTCGACGTCTCCGGCTCGATGTCCGGCGTCAAGATCGAGCAGGCACGCGACGCGCTGGACGAGATCCTCGCCGGGCTGCGGCCCGATGACCGGTTCCGGCTCATCACGTTCAGCAGCTTCGTCCGATCGTTCAGCGAGGACTTCGTGCGCGCCGACGCCGCGACGCTGCGCGAGGCGCGCGACTACCTGTCGGGCGTGCGCGCCGAGGGCAGCACCAACATCATGGACGCGCTGCGCGAGGCGCTGGAGCCCGAGGCCGAGCGCGGCCGGCTGTCGCTGATCGTCTTCCTGACCGACGGCAAACCGACGGTGGGCGAGACGGCGCCGGAAGCGATAGCTGAAGCGGCGGAGCGGCTGCGCGACGGCGAGCGCGTCTTCGCCTTCGGCGTCGGCTACGACGTCAATACGTACCTGCTCGACCGTATGGCCGAGGGCGGCCGCGGTTCGGTCAGCTACGTGGGGCCGGGCGACGACGTGGAACAGGCGGTCTCGTCGCTGACCCGCAAGATCAGCTTCCCCGCCCTCTCCGATCTGCGGATCGTGCAGGCGCCGGCGGATCTCGAGGACTATTACCCGAGCCCGCTGCCCGACCTGTTCTACGGTGAGGACCTCATCCTCTTCGGTCGCTACCGGGGCGACGGGAGCGGCCGGCTGGTGCTGGAAGGCAT
>JASFTY010000232.1:0-6343 GCA_050050535.1 Gemmatimonadales bacterium
GATCCTCGCCGAGCTCGAGGTCATAGCGCCGGTGCACGCGGTCTACGGCAATGTGGACGGCTGGGAGCTGCGCCAGCAGGTGGGTGAGTCGGTGGAGCTGGAGCGGCTCGGCCACCGCATCGTCCTCATCCACGGCCACCAATGGGGGTCGCCCAAGGTGGCGGACCTCGCTGGGGCCTTCCCCGACTTCTCTGTCGTCGTCTACGGCCACACCCACCGGCCGCTCGTCGAGCAGACCGCCGGCCCGCTGGTCGTGAATCCTGGCAGCGCCGGCCACCGGCGGTTCGCCGACCCGGTCAGCGCCGCGATACTCAGACTCGAGCGCGACTCGAGCCCGGCGGCACGGCTCATCGACCTCGGGGCCGGCGGCTGAGGCGCCACCGGATGGATGGGGTGCCGCGCCCGGCGCCTGCCGGCGGTCGTCCGTCACCGCTGGCAGGCCGGGCAGAGGAACGCCGAGCGCCCGGCCAGGACGACGCGCCCGATCGTCCCCGCGCAGCGACGGCACCGCCCACCCTCGCGGCCGTACGCCCTGAGCACGTTCTGAAAGCTGCCGCCCGCACCCAGCACGTCGCGGTAGTCGCTGAACGTCGTGCCGCGCCGCTCTACCGCCTCACCGAGCACCTTGCGGATCGCGTTGCGGAGGCGGCGGACCTCGTCCCGCTCCAGACTGGCCGCCGGCCGGCGGGGATCGATTCGAGCGAGGTAGCAGGCTTCGACGGCGTAGATGTTGCCCAGACCGGCGACGCGCGTCTGGTCGAGCAGCCAGTTGCGGATCGGCGCGCGCGAGTTGCCGAGCAGCTTCGCCAGCGAGCTCGGCGTGAAAGTCTCGGATAGCGGCTCGATGCCGAGCCGCGCATCGAGCTCCGCCCATTCGATCTCGTCGAGCACCCACATGCGTCCGAAACGGCGCGTGTCGTAGAAGCGGAGCACACCGGTCGCAGCGCCGTCGGCGATGACGAAGCTGGCCGAGAGATGCGGCTCGGCGCGCAGCGGTGCAGCCGGTCCCCAGGTGAAGCGCCCCGTCATGCGCAGTTGGGTCACCCAGCGCGACCGGTCGTCGAGCAGCGCGCTGATCCACTTGGCGCGGCGGCCCACGCGCTCGACACGACGGCCGCGCAGGCGACGCCGGAACGCTGCCGGCCTCATCGGCTCGACGACTTCGTCGCGATGGATCTTGATGCGCTCGATGCGGCGGCCGGCGATGGCGGCGTCGAGGCCGCGGGCGATGGTCTCGGCCTCAGGAAGCTCTGGCAAGTGGGCTCACCGGCAGCTTCGCGTTGCGCTTCAGAACCAGGAAGGCGAGGATAGCCGCGGCGAACAAGCCGAGGTCCGCCCACACCCTGAACATCACGACAGCCGCTATCCCCATCAGGCCCCAGACCAGCGGGATGATCGGGACGATCTGTGGCATCCGTCGGTTCGTCAGCATCAGCATCCCCACCGTGAAGATGGTTACCGGGCAAGGGGCCGACCCGAACAACGGATAGCCTGGCAACGGGTGACCGGTCACGTAGCCGATGATCGGGTAGACGATCATCGCGTAGACGATCGCGGCGAACCCGACGGTCGCGTACGTGCCGCCTGCGGATCCGTAGCCCAGGTCGCCGCGAATGACACCGAAGTACAGGAACAGGATGCCCTGAATCACGAAGAGCGCCCCGGATACGTACGCGAAGCCCGGGACGGTGAGTCCGAACAGCGTCGGCGTGAGATCATTGAAGAACACCATGAGAAAGACGATGCCCGACCACAGCCACAGGGCGGCCAGGATCGCCGAGATGAGCCGGTCGGAATAGGCGGCTCTCTGTAGCGTCAGAACCACCGCGCCGACGCCCAACAGGAAGCTGACAACCTGAACGGGCCAATAAGTGACGTTGTAAAGCTCGACGAGCGCGAAGAACTCCTCGGCGGCACTCATCGCTTGTCCTCCCGCTCGATCTCGCGGTACCCGATGTCGCCGCGGAAGTACTTGCCGCTGAACTTCACAGCGGTCGCCGCCCGCTTCGACTTGGCGGCGGCGGCACCGACATCATCGCCCAGACCCACCACACCGAGCACCCGGCCGCCGTCGGTTACCAGCTTGCCCTCCGCATCGCGGCGCGTCCCGGCATGCAGCACGATGAGGTCGGCCTCTGCCTCCAGTGAGTCCGGTATCGTGATCGGCTTGCCCTTCTCGTACTTGCCGGGATAGCCCTTCGAGGCGAGCACGGTGCAGACCGCCGCCCGGCGGCTGAACCGGAAATCGCTGCCGGCCAGCGATTCGCCGCGCGCCACCTTCTGGAAGGCGTCGAGCAGTGAGCTCTCGAGCAGCGGCAGGATCGCCTGGGTCTCCGGATCGCCGAAGCGGCAGTTGAACTCTATGACGTTCGGGTCGCCGTCGACGATCATCAGGCCGCAGTAGAGGACGCCGCGGAAGGTCCGCTGCTCGGCGCGCATCTGGGCCAGCGTCGGCATGACGATCCGGTCGGTGACCCGGCCGACCAGCGCATCGTCGGCGATGGAGACCGGCGCGTAGGCGCCCATACCGCCGGTGTTAGGCCCGGTATCGCCCTCGCCGATCGGCTTGTGGTCCTGCGACGGGATGAGCGGCAAGGCATGCTCCCCGTCGGTGAGATAGAGGATCGACAGCTCCTCGCCGACCAGGCAGTCCTCGACCACGACCGTCTTTCCGGCATCGCCGAAGCTCCTGTCGACCATCATCGAGCGGGCGGCGGCCACGGCGTCGTCCACCGTCTGGCAGACGATGGCGCCTTTGCCGGCGGCGAGCCCCGAGGCCTTGATGACGACGGGCGCGCCGTGCTCGCGGATGTGGCGCTCCGTCTCCTCGAAGTCGATGAGCGTGCGGTGCGCGGCGGTGGGCACGCCGGCCTTCTCCATCAGCGACTTGGCGAACGCCTTCGAGCCCTCGATCTCGGCGGCCGCCAGCGAGGGTCCGAAGATCTTCAGGCCACGCCCGCTGAACAGGTCGACGATCCCGTCGACTAGCGGCGCCTCGGGTCCGACCACGGTGAGATCGATCTCCCGCGACTCGGCGAAGTCGGCCAGCGCCTCGATCTCGACCGGCTTGAGCGGCACCGACTCGGCCAGCATCCTGGTGCCGCCGTTGCCGGGCGCCGCGTAGATCTGCGCTTCCGGTTGCTCGCGCTTCAGCTGCCAGACGAGCGTGTGCTCTCTTCCACCTGAGCCTACAACCAAGATTCGCATTGCCTAAACCCTGCTGTGTTGCGTGCGTGTTCTTGCTTTCTTCTACTGTGGCTGGTAGGTGGTGGGCGGTGCGGCGGTAGGCGGTAGCGGCCAATGGCCAGGTGCGAAGTGGGAGTAACCGTCTACCGTCTACTGCCCACCGCCCACTGCCCACCGCCTAACGAGGCAACGCCCGATCCAGATCCTCGATCAGATCCTCCACATCCTCTATACCCACCGACAGCCGCACCAGCCCCTCGGTGATCCCCATCTGCTCGCGCAGCTCCTTCGGCACGGCGCCGTGGGTCATGACGGCGGGGACCGAGATGAGGCTCTCGACGCCGCCCAGGCTCTCCGCCAGCGTGAAGACGCGGGTCGCGCGACAGAAGGCGTCGGCGCGTTCGCGGCTCCCCAGCTCCAGCGAGATCATGCCACCGAAACCGCTCATCTGGCACCTCGCCAGCTCGTGCTGTGGGTGCGAGGGGAGGCCGGCGTAGAACACGCGCTCGACCCGGCGATCCTGCTCCAGCCACTCGGCGATGCGGAGACCGTTGCGGTCGTGCGCCTGCATGCGCACGTGCAGCGTCTTGGTCCCGCGCAGGACGAGCCAGCAATCCATCGGGCCAGGCACGGCGCCGGCCGACTTCTGCATGAAGCGGAGCCCCTCGATCAGCTCGTCGTTCGACGTGAGTACTAGGCCGCCGACGACGTCGCTGTGCCCGTTCAGGTACTTGGTGCTCGAGTGGATGACGGCGTCGGCGCCGAGTGCGAGCGGACGCTGGAAGTAGGGCGTCGCGAAGGTATTGTCGACGACCAGCCAGGCGCCGGCCGTGCGGGCGATCTCGGCTGCGGCGGCGATGTCGGTGATGTGCATGAGCGGGTTGGTCGGCGTCTCGACCATGATGAGCCGCGTGTTGTCTCTGATCGCCGCCTCGATTTCCTGTGGCTCGCGCGTGTCGACGAACGAGAACTCGAGCCCCAGCCGCGTCAGCACCTGGCGAAACAACCTGTCCGTCCCACCGTAGACGTTCGAGCCACAGATGATGTGGTCGCCGGCGGAGCGGAGCTTGGCAACCGAGTCGATGGCGGCGACGCCGGACGAGAAGGCGGCGCCGTGCTCAGCGCCCTCGAGGGCCGCGACGTTCCGTTCCAACGCCGTGCGCGTGGGGTTCGCGACGCGGGCGTACTCGAAGCCCTTGTGGACGCCGATCCCCTCCTGGGCGAAGGTGGACGTCTGATAGATCGGCGTCATGATGGCGCCGGTCGTGGGGTCGGGCTGCTGGCCGGCGTGGACCGCCCGAGTTCCGAAGCGTCGTTGTTGGTCAGCCACCGAAAGCTCCGTCGATAACAGTAATCGTATTGGCCAAGCGTGATCGGGAAGTGGAGTAGACAGTCTAGCCGCCGGGCGCCGCCCCGTCCAGCGAGGCACGCCTTGAGCGGCGGCGGACCTCGGCTTAATTAGACGGATCATGGAGTTTCCGGATAGTCTGATCGTCAGCGTCTCGGGTATCCGCGGCCGGGTCGGCGTCGACTTGACCCCGGAGCTGGTCGGCCGCTTCGCCGCCGCCTTCGGGGCCTTCGTCCGCCGGCAGGGCTGGGGCGACCATCTGGCCGTCGCCCGCGACTCGCGGCCCAGCGGGCCCGCGCTGGCGAAGGCGGCGACCGCGGCGCTGCAGGCGGCCGGTTGCCGGGTGAGCGATCTGGGGCTGGTCCCGACGCCCACTGCACTGCTCGCCATCGAGGAGCTGGGGCTGGCGGGCGGTGTCGTGGTGACGGCCAGCCACAACCCGAAGGAGTGGAACGCGCTGAAGCTGGCGAGCCCGGAGGGCGCCTTCCTCACGCCCCAGCAGGGGGCGGAGTTCCTGTCCGGTCTGCGTGCTGGGGCCCAAGCGCCTGTGGCGGAGGGCGAGCCGGGCGAGGCGGTGGAGCTGCCTGGCGCGGTCGACCGGCACATCGAGCGCGTCCTCGGCCTCGATCTGGTCGATCCGGCGACGATCGCCGCATGCGGCTTCAAGGTCGTACTCGACTGCGCCCGCGGCGCCGGCGGTGTGATCCTGCCGGCGCTGCTCGAGCGGCTGGGCGTCGAGGTCGTCGGCATCGAGCTGGAGCCCGACGGTCGCTTCACCCGCGAGCCCGAGCCGATCCCGGCGAACATGGGCGCCCTGTGCCGCCGCGTCCCGCAGGAGAAAGCGGATCTCGGGATGGCGGTCGACCCGGATGTCGACCGGCTGGCGCTGGTGGACGGCTCGGGCCGGGCGATCGGCGAGGATTACACCCTGGCGCTGGCCGCCAAGCTGGTCCTCTCGCACCGACCGGGCCCGGTGGTGGCCAACCTATCGACCAGTCAGATCGTCGAAACGGTGTGCAGGGAGGCGGGCGCCGAGTACCACCAATCCCCGGTCGGCGAGGCGAACGTGGCGGCCGCGATGCGGGCGGTGCGGGCCGTGGTCGGCGGGGAAGGGAACGGCGGCGTCATTCTGCCGGCGCTGCACCTGACCCGTGACGCGCCGCTGGGGGTGGCCCTCGTCCTACAGCTGCTGGCGGAGACGGGGATGACTCTCGGTGCGATTGTGGCAGGCTATCCACAGTTCGTCATCGTCAAGAATCGCTTCCAGCGCGGCCACGGCGCGCTCGATGACCTGGCCGGCGAGCTGGAGACCGCCTTTCCCGGCGCCGTTGCCGACCGCCGGGACGGGCTCCACCTGCGCTGGCCCGACCGCCGGATCTGGCTTCACATCAGGGCTTCGGGCACGGAACCAATCTTGCGGGTCATCGCTGAAGGGCCCCTCGACAGCGAGGCTGAGGTCCGGCAGCTGGTGGATGGGGCCGGGGCCATCTTGCCTCGGGCCGCAGAATAGGGAACGCGGGCGCACAGATGTGTGGAATCGTCGGCTACATAGGCTCGGCTGAGGCGGCGCCGCTGCTGCTCGAGGGGCTGCACCGTCTCGAGTACCGGGGCTACGACTCGGCCGGGATCACCGTCTGCGCCAACGGATCCCTCGACACCCGCAAGATGGCCGGCAAGATCATCGATCTCGAACAGGCGATCGGCGGGAACCTGCCGAAGGGCACGCTGGGGATCGCCCACACGCGCTGGGCCACGCACGGCGCGCCTACCTCCACCAACGCCCATCCCCACTTCAACGCGGCGCAGGAT
>JASFTY010000233.1:0-6336 GCA_050050535.1 Gemmatimonadales bacterium
GCTGTGCGTGCAGCTCGTGCAGCGGCTGTACCTCGGCAGGCACGTCACGCGCCGCCACCGGCTGCCAGACGAAGGCGATCTGCGGTAGCGCATCGGCCAGCCGCGTAATCGTAGCGACATCGGCCTGGGTCGACGGCCGGCGCGCGCCCGTCTCGGGGTCGATGAACTCGGCGCCACACCCATCGAGCCCCAGGAACCCCCTTTCGCCGTCGATCTCCAGGTCGCAACCCGGCGCCCGCGCCGCGAGCGTGATACGACGCGGGGCGCGCGCAACGGCGGACTCGACCATCCCCGCCGCGAACCGCGCTCGACGTTCTTCCAGACTGACCTCGGCGCCGTGTTCCGCCAGCCGCTCGAGCACCGAGCGGGACCCGACCTCCACACCGATACGGTGGAGCACCTCCATGGTGCGGGCGTGGACCGCATCGAGCTCCGCCTGCGACAGAACATCGAAGCGATACCGCAACGAAAGCGAACGGATCGCCTCCCGACTCGCCGGTGTTTCTCTCATGCCGCCGCGATGATCCGATCGAGCTGTTCGCGCAACGCCGCATCGCACTCGGCGATCCGCTTCGCGTCGCCCCCCGCCTTCTGAGCGCTCAGCTGCCGCACCAGCGAAATGAAATGATTGACGTCGGCGCGAAGTGGCTTGTTCACTCGCTTGTAGATCAGCCGGCCGGTCAGCCGCCAGAGCCCTATGTAGACCATCAGGGTTCCCAGGGCGATGACCGGGATGTGGAAAGGCGACGCATCGAAGGTCAGGAACTCCACGACGATGACTACGGCGCCGCCCAGGGCCAGCAGCCGGTCGAACACGGCGCGCGAAAGCAGCAGCAATACCATCATCGGTCGCTTCCTTCCTTTGCGGTCCTAGGCGCTGGAGCGCTTCCCGGCTCCAGTTCTGCTCTGGCAAGATGCCGTCCGAACTAGTCAACAGCAACTCGTCAGTTGCGCGATGTCTCCTGAAACCGTCTACGCTTACGGATCGTACGGCGAGGCGGCAGGTAGGGCGCAAGCACAGTACGGGGTGCAATGACGACGGAACCGCAGTGCCTGACGGTGCGAGTCCGCCGCACCATTCTCGCCACGACGTTGACCCTGGGCGGCCTGCTGGGGCGGACGAGCTCGCTGGCGGGGCAGGATCACGCGATCGCCGCGCAGATCGACTTTCCTGTCGCGCCTACGGTTTTGCTAGGCGGGGCGTTCCAGCGCTGCGAGGGCATCGCCTTCAACGGCGAGGGCAACCTGTACGTCGCGGGGGATCGGGCGCTCTGGCGTGTGAGCGTTGGCGGTGAAGTGACACAGATCGCCGAGCTCTACTCCAACCTCGGGCTCGCGCCGATCGGCGAGCGTGACATCCTGATCGCCGACTTCGGGCCCACCAACCGGTTCGACACGGGTCCCAACGACGACGGGATCGTCTGGCGGATCACGCCGGAGGGTGAGAAGACACGGATCGTGGACGGCGGGCTCGGCGATCCCAACTTCGTGCTCGTACGACCCGACGGCTCATTCCTGGTCTCCGACGACGCCACCGACGAGATCTTCCTGATCGATACGCGAGGGACGCTGACTCTTTTCACCGACGCCATCGGCCACCCCAACGGCCTGGCGCTCTCGGCCGACGGCTCGACCCTCTACGTCGCGCAGATCTTCCACAGCCTGCGCCCGCTGGTCATCGACGATCGCGTCTGGGCCCTGCCGCTCGCGGACGGCCAGCCGGCGGGGCTACCGGAAGTCATCGCCCGGCTGGGTGAGGGGGCTGCCAACGATGGCCTGGCGCTGGACGAGCTGGGTCGCATCTACGTCGCCGCCAATGGCGCGGGCCAGATCTGGCGCATCGACCCGACGACCCGCGAGACGGTACTAATCGCGGAAGGCATGCCCGGTGTGGCGAGCCTGGCGTTCGGAGCCGGCGAGTTCGACCACCAGGCGATCTACGCGACGTCGACCCGCACAGGCCGCGTCTGGGAAGTGAAGGTTGGGGTGAGCGGCACGCCGCTCCACAGATAGTCGGGCGCACCGCCACCCCCGTCTCCGCGTCAGTCCGGCGGCTCGCGTCGCGCCCGCACCTCGCCCGACACCCTGACGTCCACCGGATAGCCGTCCAGCGTGTCGGGAAGCGCCTCACGCAGTTCGCGCGAGTCGGTCGCCACGAAGACGACGAGACATGGCGCGCCGTCGCACTCGCCGAGCCCGGTGCCCGTCACGCCGCGCACGGCCATCAGGCCGGGGCTCCGCTCGCGAAGTACCTCCTGGATGCTCTTCGCTTCCACGTCCGCCTCCCGCGAGCCGCCAGCCTTTCTCTGTCCCTCCTCGCTCGCGCAAGCGGCGCCCGCGCTCAGCAGGCCAGCGAGCAGCAGGTTCATGCCGGTGCGCGACAATCGGACCGACGCGAAAAGGCGCGAGGGGGAGCGCCTCGCCCTCCCCCTCGGCGGTCGATCGGCGGCGAGCCCTGCGTGTCGGTCGATCAATTCACGGTGAAGCAGGCCGTGCCCGTACCGCTCTGACCGTCGGGGTTGGTGACGGTCACGTCGCGAGGACCAGGCGCTGCGCGCGGTCCGATCCGTATTCTGACATCCAGCAGTCCCGAGCCCACATACGTGACACCGCGCACGGCGATGCCGGCTCCGAAGCTCACGGTCGCGCCGTCCTGGAAGTCGGCCCCGAAAACGCTGACGGTGAGCTTATCCCGGCGACTCCCGCTGCCTGGGTCGCAGGACGTCACGGCCGGCGCCGGCGTCGGCACCGTCGGTTCGTCGACCGTGACGGTGGTCGTCGTCGCATCGTTCGATGCGTTCTCGTCGCCGAGAGTGTGTCTGCCCTCGAGCAGGTGATCGCCGATACTCTCGTCCGTGGTGTCCCACTGATAGCTGAGTGTCCTCGAAGCGCCGGCTGCCAGCCCGTCCACCGTCTGCGTCAGGACCGGCTCACCATCGTTCAGATCCGAAAGCGTTACATCGAACTCGCCTACCGCCTCGCTCCCTACGTTCCGCACCGTCACATCGACGGCGACCAGGTCACCCTGGTCCACCGGGCTCGGCGCATCCACGCTCGTCACCGCCAGATCGACGATCTCCGTCACAGCACTTCCATCGATCCACACGCCGAACTGTTTGAGCACCAAGTCGATGCGGTTGGCAAAGGTACGATCGCTGCCCCCGGCGAACAGCAGTCCCACCGGATTCTTCTGTGCGTCGTCGCTGACAATCAGTGAGCCCGAGTCGCCGCCGCCGCTGAAGGTGCCAGGGCTGATCCCGAGTTGATCGTAGAAGTAGGCCGACTTGATGCAGAAGTTGAAGATCGCCTCGTAGCAGACCTCGACGAAAACGTTCACCTCGGTGACCGTGCCCCGCGTCAGCTGTGTGGTCCGGCCATACTTCTGCACCGACAGACCCAGCAGGTCGGCGGTGCCGTCGAAGTAGCCGTCGCCGTTCGCATCGCCGTAGATCGTCGAGTTGGGTATGCCGTAGCCGTCGGCTGGCGTCGCGTTGCCCAGATCGGCTTCAGAAGACAGCGCGATAGCGGCGTCCATCGTGTTGTGACCGCTGAACGAGAAGTCGATCGGCTCGTAGCTATCCAGCACCCCGATCTGGTCGGCAGGATAAGCACCGCCATCGTAGGGGCCGGGCTGGAGGACCGGATCGCCGATATCCGCCCGGTTCTGATCGGCATACACGTGGTTGTTGCTGAGCGCGTAGACGTTGCCCAGCGCGTCCCGCACGCGCGCCCCGATGGTGCCCGCCGTGATGTTGGGATGCCCCGTGGACACCCCCGTGGGCACCGGCCGCGGGAAGCGCGCCGTCGGGTCGGTCCGCGCCATCACGAGCCCGGTCACCTTCACCTCCACCGGCAGACCTTCCAGCCGGACTGGCAGATCGGCGAGACCCGGCCGCTCGGTGAAGATCCGTACAACGGGTTCACCGTCCGCGCCTAGCGCCGTAGCGGTCCCGATGACGCCGGGGATCTTGATGAGCTCAGGAGTATGCCGGTCCTGGACGGCGATGGCCGTCTGGACCGCCAGCCGCTGGCTGAGTACGGCGTCGGTGGGCGCCGTGAGCTCGCCGACGTCGCGGCCGCAGCCGAGCCAGACCACTCCGGCGGCGAAGGCCAGCAAGGCTACGGAGATCGCACGTCGACGTGTGAGTGCTGAAACCATGGGACTCCCTCCTGCAGGCGTGGTTGGGGTCCTGGCGGGGAGGAGGAGTGTGCACCAGCACCGACCTTAAGCTCCACCAGGCTAGGCCGCGGCGCCGGTGCTGTCAACGACTTCTCTTCCCCCGCCTCTCTAGCCTAGCTAGCCTATTGTTCCACCTAGTAGAAGCGCACCTGAGCCAGGCGCAGCCCGTTGTTGTCATAGGCCCAGAAGTAGCCCTCGAGGCAGTCGGCGAACAGGCTCACCTTCGTGTCTCCGCAGGCCACTGCGGCGTCGCTGCCCTCAGGCAGCTCGATCGTCGTGAGCTCGTCCGTCACATCTTGGAAGCGCCGACGGCCCTTACGGCGAATCTCGATCACCGATTCCGTCGAGCAGATCTCACCCGACTCGAGGTCACCGTCGAGCTCGTCGGCGATATCCTCGACGCAGGTCGATATCTCCGTCTGGCCGTGAGACTTACCGAGTGCCCTAACCCAGACCGTGTACGGACCGGGCGCCGGCAGCTCGAAGATCGCGCCGCCATCGGTTCCGTCGGCATCGACGACCTGATACGTCTCGCCCTCTCGGAGACTTATTCGGGTTCGCACCGGGGCATCGGGCTTCCGAGTCCCCAGTCGCACGAAGATGCGGTGTTCATTGTCCCGATCATCTCGGCGTTCTTGTCCTTCGACATGCCGATGATGTTGAGATTGT
Organism: Gemmatimonadales bacterium; assembly: GCA_050050535.1. Classification (GTDB taxonomy): domain Bacteria; phylum Gemmatimonadota; class Gemmatimonadetes; order Palauibacterales; family KS3-K002. Next base: position 4,850 of record JASFTY010000233.1, read on the forward strand.
AGTGGGGTCCGCAGGGCGCGCCGTTCCCGGTCGGTTCCCCGTTGCCGTTCTGACCGAAGCTCACATCAGCGACCGAAAAGGACAGTAGAAAGGCGGTTAGCAACGTCAGGCGGGATGACCGCATTGTAACCTCCACATCCACGGTTCGAAGTCGAGATGCTGTCGGCTGACTCAGGCGTTCGCCAAGAGCCTGCCACTTCCGTGCCGTGATGATTGCCGTTGCCGCTATGACAGTTAGTCGACGTACGGCCATTCTGACCGGGAAGTTTTTTGCTGAGGTGGAGAACTATTTCTCGAGCATCAAGCGCTGATGGGCCCGCTAACTCTCCTCCCGGCCCGCCAGCCGGGCCAGGGCGCGGCGCGCCGCTTCGACGTCGCCGCTGAGCTCGGGATCGGGCTCGGCCCAGATCTCCAGGAAGTCCCGGTAATGGCGGACGGCCGCATCGACGTTGCCGCGCGACTCCTCCAGCCGCGCCAGCCGAAGCTCGACAACCGGCAGCTGCAGCCGGGCGAATGCGTTGCCCGCGAGCTCGGCAGGCTCGATCATGTTCTCAAGATAGGCCACCGCCGAGTCGGCTTCACCCAGTTGCTCGAACGACAGGCCTGCCACGAAGTCCGCCAAGACCTCCCAGTTGCCCAATCTGAGGTCCAGCGCCCGCAACTGGCGCAGCAGGTCGACGGCGCGCTCGGCGTCACCGTCGTGGAGTGCCCGCGCCGCCCCTGCGAGCCGCTCGCCGTAGTGACTGATCAGATTGGCACTGTCGGGGAACGGTGGGTACGCCGCTTCCACCTGCTCCGCCAGGTCGGGCAGCTCCAGGAGGTAGGCGACGACTTGGAGGGTCTGGCGGGCGATGAAACGTTCCGGCTCGGCCAGCGATTCCGGTTGCGCGTACGCGATCACCCGCTCGAACAGCGCGCGGGCCTCACCGCGGCGACCGCGCGTCGCCTCGGCCATGACCGCGTACAGCGCAGGGGGGCCGTAGAGGAATCTGTTCCCACGCTGGACACGGTACTCGGCCACGGCCAGTTCGCGTTCGATGCCGCGTTGCAGGCGGCCGCGGGCGATGTCCAAGGCCCCGCACCGGGTTCGCACACTCGCGAGCCGCGCGGCGCTGGTCGCCGCCGCCAGCAGCGAGTCGCAAAGAAATTCCGCGCGCTCCCATTCACGCAGACCCAACGCCTGGGCGTGCGACCAGTCGGCCGCCTGCTCCTCGAAGCCGAGCTCCCCCGCCACTCGAATGAAGCTGTCGGCAACCTCCCAGCGGCCGGTCCAACGGGCGTTGGCGATGACGTGACCGTACGACAGTGCAGAGTACGGACGCAGCTCGACAGTGCGGAGCGATGCCTGGTACGCCCGTTCTCGCTCACCGAGCCGCTCGGCCATTGCGGCGAGGTTGTTCGCCGCCGTGCCCTCGTCCGGGTAGCGTGCGAGAACCAGCTCGTAGGTCTCCAGCGCCCTGCGATAATCGAACCGCCCGTGCGTGTAG
>JASFTY010000234.1:0-6289 GCA_050050535.1 Gemmatimonadales bacterium
GCCCTACTCGGGCGGCGACCCCGCTGACTTGGCGGAAGCTACTCTACTACGCTGCCGTCGCCGCCTCGGTAATCGCGCGAGCCGACACCGCCACGTGCCACAGGATGTGGACCGCACGGCGCGGCTGCGTGTCCGAGATCTGGATCGCGCGCAGCTGCAGAAGCTTCACGTGCTCCAGCAGGTGACCCAGGAACTCATCGGACGGCGGGTCTCCCAGCGCCGCCTCGGCCTGCGCGATCGCGGCATCGCTCACCTCGATTAGCGCCAGCACCGGGTTCTCCGGCAGGTCCGGGTCGAGGATCACGACAACCAGGCTGAGGTTCACCACGCCGCGTGACAGGGCGAGTGAGAGCCGCCAGCGGCCGGCCTCGAGCGCCAGGGCGGCATCGTCGCGCAGGTGCACAGCGTGCCGGTACACGCGCTGCTGCTCAGGCGTGAACTCGACCGCGACCTCCTGCGCCAGTTGCAGCGCCATGTTCGCCATGAACAGCGAATGCTCGGCGTGCCGTTGGATCTCCAGGCGCCGCTGGTGCACGCGCTCGCGGTGCGCGATCTGAACGGCAAGCAGCAGCCGCTCCACCGCGGCCTGGAGGTCTGCGTCCAGCTGCGACCCCTGGTAGTCCAGGTAGTACGCCTCCGCCTCCGCCTTCAGCTCGCGGATGCGGCTCAACAGCGCGGAGGTTTCCTCATCGACCTGTTCTTCGAGCCAGGTGATGATCTGGTCGACCCGCTCCAGCAGATGGAAGTAGGCCTCCTCGCCGAGGACCAGGACCATCGCCTCGGCGACCAGCAAACGGGCTTCCAAGGCCAGCTCAGCCGCCCGCTCGCTGTCGCCGCCGATCCAGGCCTGGCGCGCCTGGCGGAACTTCTCCCGCGCCTGCTCCAGCAGGGCGCGCGCCTGATCGGCGGCGTCCGGGTTCGGCTCGGCGAGCATTGCACCACTCGACGGCGCCGCCACGTCCAGCACGCCCGCTATCGCCGCCTCGACGTCGCTGACCAGCGCCTCGGTGAGGTCGGCGTCCACCATGAGCTCGAGGATCGTGCCCTCGATCCCATCATCGGGACCGAGCACGCTGCTGTCATCGCAGGCCGCCAGGCCGCCCACCAGTGTGAGTGCAAGCAGCGCGTTGATAGTCGGCTTTCTCATCTCTCCCTCCTCTAGGATTCCGCCCTGCTCGGCGGGGAAGCCGGGCTTGCGGACCCCTTTACGGTCTCTCCGCCTGTTAGACGGCTGGGGGCGCGAAACGTTAAACCGAGGGAGCCGGTCCCGGATCTCGTTGTGGCCCTAGGACTTGACGTGGCCGCCCCCACCTGCTACTCTAGGTTGCGACCCTGTCCCACCACCCGCGGCACCCCCGAACATGCGGATTCGCAGCTAACCGCCACCGTGGGGGGAGACTAGCCGTGCCAGACTACAGGATCCTCGCCGGACAGACCAGCGCTGAGGCGCCCGACCACACCTCGGTCGTGGAGACCCTGATCCACCGAGCCGAAGATATCTCCAACCGCTACAGGCTCGTCGCGGCCAATCTCCCCTACCGCGCATTCGCCCAGCAGCTTCAGCCGGAGGACATCGCGGCCCTGACAGCCCAGCTGGCCGCCGCCACCTGGAAGCGCATCGGGCAGGAGGTGCCGAGCTATGCGTTCGCCGAGAAGCTCGGCCGCCGCTACCGGGAGCAGGGTGTTCCGGAGAGCGCGCTCTTGCTGCACTGGCAGATCCTGCGCCGGGCGATCCACTTGGTGCTGGCGGATCGGAAGATGCGCACGGGACAGGGCAGCGAAGATCTGCTCCGTCAGGCAACGTTGATGGATTACACCCTCGACTGGGCGACCGAGGCATCTCTGGTAGCGTACGTCATCGCTCAGCCGTCGGAGACCGGGCTCAACGGCCGACCGGACTGACGCGAGCTCTCGGGGCTACTCGGTCGGTCGCTTCGCCCGCTTGGACGGACGAGTGAACGTCTGAGCCGGGTGGGCGGACGGCTGCCCGACCACGCGGTGCGGCTTCCCAACGCCAGCGCTCAATACCCTCAACCGGCTGCCGGGCACGCGATCGGCCGCAGGTGTCGACGCTGCGAGCGGCGGCGGTTCCAACAGCTCCGCGCCCAGCGTGTAGTCGCCCAGCTCGCCCGCCCAGTACGACGTCGCGATCAGCAGAAGGGTCTCGGGCACCTCGAAGACGATGGTCACGGCGGCATCGGTGCCGCCGATCCCGCCACCGCTGTCGTCGTCGCCTCCCAGGTACTCTTCTCCCAGATCGGCGACCAGGAGCAGGGCATCGAAGTCCTCCGAGCGCAGGGTCACCTCGATCGAATCGCCTGCCGCTCCCGTCAACTCGTAGACGTCGAACAGGGCTCCATCTTCAGCTCCTTCGAAGTACGCCCCACCCGCCAGCTCGCAGTCGGTGGCGTCCAGGCTGCCGATCAGCTCTCCGTCCGGGTCGAGTTCGTCCTCGCTCGCACAGCCGAAGAACTTGACGACGCTGGGACCGTAGAGCCTGAGGCCGGCATCAACGGTGGCAGCGCCGAAGCCCTGCCCGCTGTTGTCCTCCACCCAGAACCTCCAGCTGCCGAGCAGCGTGTCGCCCACCAGACCGGTCTGCCAGCCCAGGATCGTCGTCGTGAAATCGGCATCCAGGCCGCCGATCGTACCTTCCAGTCTGAGCACACCGTCCAGATCCACGGTCCCCGCCACCTCACCTTCCAGCGAGCCCTGATAGATGAAGCCGCCCACCTGCTGGTCGACCTGATCCAGATCCATCTCGAGGATCAGGGAGGCGCCGTTATAGAAGACCTCATCGCAGAGGAAAGGATCGTCGGCACCCGATAGGCTGCAGGCGCTGACCCGGTATTGACCCGACCAGAACCCCCAGACCTCCGGGTAGTCGACGGCGGGGAAGGAGACGTCGTCATCGCAGGCCGAGACGGCAGCGATCAGCGATACGAGGAGCGCCAGCTCCAGACCTCTGTGTCGAGCTTTCCAGCGGCACATGTCGGTATGATCCTATAGTGAAGAGGACTGCGCGTCCCGGTATCTACTTCTAACCCGCAGCCCAGGCTCGGTTCCCCCGGAGCTACGGGTGCAGTTCAATCCAGCCCGCCGCAGCAACGCCGGGCTCGGGAAGCTTCCTGGTCTCTAGGATGATTGCCGTCGAAGGGCTCCAGGCACAAGCCTGCTACATGCGGTTCTTCTCGTAGCGCAGGTTCCTGGGCGAGATGCGCCACTCCATCGTCTTCCGTAACAGCTCGCCGTTGTTCACGCGCGGATCGGTTCGGTCGGCCTTCACCGTGACCGTAACCTTGACCGCCACGATGTCGTCGTAATCGTTGGTCACATCCGTATCCGCAGGGTTGGGCCGCGGCTGCTCGTCCCCATCGGCGAAGACCACCGACACATCGAATTGCTCGACACCGTAGGCCACCACCTCGCCCACCGGCGAGCCGCTCAGGCTCAGACGTTCGGCCCGCATCAGCCGCTCCTGGTCGTCGAGATAGAAGACGGTCGGCTTCAGCTCCTGGACGAACGAGCCCGGGATCCTGAGCTGCAGGTCATCGATCAGGCCCGCCGGCTGGTGCAACAAGGTGTCCGCTTCGGTGAAGCTGACCTGCATGCGGCCGGGGTGCACCATGCCGACCTCGGATACGATGATCAGGCGCCGCGTGCCTTGGACCTCGAGCCGGGCCAGGTCGCCCGCCTCGAGCTCGAACACCTCGTCGGGATCCTTCATTACGTCTATACAACGCGGACCGCAGGTACCTTCCCCCGCCGGCGGCTCGCTGAGCGTCACGTCCACCGGACGCGCCGGCGCCGGACTCGGCAGATAGGGGACGAACAGAACGAGGAGCGTGTCACCGGCCGGACCGGGCCATACACTGATGGTCCCGAACGACACGCGGCTCTCGATCTCGATTCCCGCCGCCTGCAGGTCGTGCCGCAGCAGCGCGCCGATGTAGCGACTGTTGCGCGTGACGTTCTCCCGGATGTCGCTGCCCTCCAGCGTCCGCATGTGCGTGATGAGGAAGCCGACGGCGGCGGCCAGAATCACCGCCCCGATCACCATCGCGACTAGCAGCTCGATGAGGGTGTAGCCGAACCGGCTGTGACGGGGGGACTCGCCGTTGTCCGTGTGCGGGTTCACTAGGAGTCGACCCCTTCGTATACGATGGTAATCAGCTCGATCTTGCCGCTTCTGCCCTGGCTGCCCGAGAAATTCACCCTGACCGTGATCAGTCGGGACCTCGGTGCGGGGCCCGCCGTTACCGTCAGCGCTCTGCTGAACCGACCCGACTCCTCCTCGACTCCGATCTCGTTCACGGCCACCACGCTTTCCGTCACGATCTCTTCGATCGGGCGCGTTTTGACTTCCTCCATGTAGGCCGTCGCCAGGCTGATCGCCGTCGCCCGAACGTCCGACTCCGTCTGCAACGACAGCACGTAGACCGTCGTGCCGGAGAGCGCGATCACCGCCACACCCATCACGACGGACGCGACCAGCACGGTCATGATGCTGAAGCCCGCCTCCGAGCGCGGCCAACGCAGAAACCGCTTCATCGCTCCCAACTTCCGTTCCTGTAGCGCCAGGCCTGGAACGAGCCGGCGCCCGATATAGTCACCGCAGCCACTACCGACGGGTCCTCCGTGTGGCTGAGGAAAACCACTCCGTTCGTGCCCAGCGGCGTCACCATGCCCCGGTTGTTGAACTCCACCTGATCGCCGGTCAGTTGTATCGGGTCCTCCGCCGGATCACCCAACGGACCCCGAACGGCTTCCCCGGTGCTGAACCGGACCCGGTCGGGCAGCTCGACCCCCGGGATGCCGCCGTGGGAGCCCCGCGAGAGGATGCGAGTGGCATGCACTTCCTCGGCCGTGCCCACGATATCCCCGCTGCGCCCACCGGTCACGTCCATGTAGGCCGTGTAGAAGCCGTTCGCGGCATCGAAGTCCACCCGCACCTGCCGCTTCGACGCCATCGCCTGCGTGCGCACCAGCTCCAGGTCGCGGGTCAGCGCCCGGGCCACCCGCAAGACCTCCTGCTGCGGACTCGTCTTCAGCGCCCGCGGGATGGCGAACGACGCCACCACCCCGATGAGCAGCGTGACGACCACGACCTCGAGAAGTGTGAATCCGCCCCTGCCCCGTAGCATCCTATTCCTCGTCTCCCCGCTCTTCGCTTTCGTTCCCTGTCGCAGCAGCCAAGCCGTCTCCCGGGCCTCGCGGCACCGCGCCGGGCCTCGCGCCATTCCCGTCGCATTCCCCGTGCCGACCGCCGCCGCTCACCGTAAGTAGCCATGAAACAAAGGACTACGGCACCGGACCCGCTCCCGAGACCGTCAGCGGCGCCGCCCGGTTCGGTCATTATTTCCGGCCCCCTGCGCTTTCTGTCCGGTAGGGCGTTCGGCCACCGCTGGACTTGCGACACCGCCCGAGCACCTAAGCAGATACAGCGCAAACGATTAGCCGTCAGAGACCGTGCACCCTCCATCGACGCCACTCGGGGTCTGCTTCTTGCGCACGCCAGCGGCCGCGAACCCCCGCCGGCCGCCGATTCCGCCCGAAGGCAGCCGCCTTTGGACCTTCCGGCGCGATGCGTACTGAGGAGGACATCCCGGGATGCGAACTCTATTGCCGAGCTGGAAGCGCGCGATCCTGAGGTCGGTCAGCGAAGCGCAGAGTCTCGGACCTCGTCGCTCATTGGCGCGTGATCAACGCGGCCTTGCACTGGTCCTGACCCTACTTGTCGTGGTCCTGATAGCCGCCATCGTGGCGGCGGCGGTGACCGCAGCGGCCAACTACACCCGTACGACCACGGCCGACTACCGCGACACGCGGACCTTCTACGCGGCCGAGGCCGGTGCCGAAGCCGCCCTGAGCCAGGTCGAGTTGGCCCTGCGCGACGCTATGCTCACCGACGCCGAGCTGCAGGCGATCCGGCCGCCGGAGCTCGAGGGCTTCGACTTCAGCGAGTTCACCGTGGTCAAGGACGGCGCGGTCGTTCAGGAGACCATCACCGACGGGCCCTGGGCCGGCCTCTACTCGCTAACCCAGAACCTGCTCATCAGCTCGGTGGCGTCCGATGCGTCGGGTGCCACCGGCGGCATCGTCCTGGGTGCCAAGGCCCAGGCGATCCCGATCTTCCAGTTCGCCAAGTTCTTCGAGGGAGACTATGAGGCGTACGCCGGCTCGCTGATCGATTTCCAGGGTAACCTCCACGCCAACGGCAACATGTACCTCAACGGCAACGGGCCGATCAACTATTACGGGATCCTCACGACGCCCAACGAGGTCCGGC
>JASFTY010000235.1:0-6284 GCA_050050535.1 Gemmatimonadales bacterium
GCGTTTTTCTTCAAAGCATTGCCGTTCAACTTCTACGCCTGGTTCGCGATCATTTTCACCCTGACGTTCTCCCTCGAGGTCATGCCCTTCATGCCCGGCCGCCTCTGGGGGAACGTGCCCCTCGTCGTCGGCCGCAAGATGACAAGAGCGATTCGACGCGCCCGTGAGACCGGAAAGCTCAACCGGCCGGGATCCGATCCGCTGACCTCGGAAGAGCTGACCGTCCTCAAGATCGAGGAGGGCTACAAGAGTGGATTGATCGACTTCTTCGGCCCCATGGGCACGCTGCTCGGCGTAGCGATCATCCCGTACCTGTACACGTTCTTCATCCTCGGTTCCGATGACCCGACTTTGCTCATCGGTGAAGCGTTCTTGCTCGCCGTTCTGGCCGGCGCCGCCATCGCTCTTATCAAGGGTATGAACCTGAAGGCGGTGATCGGCGCGATTATCGACGGCTGTAAGGGCGTCACCATCGGCGCGATCATCCTCGCCCTCGCCGTGACCCTGAAGAGCGTCGCCGAATCGGTGGGCACCGCCGCCTACATCATCGAGGTGACCTCGGCGTTCCTGACCCCAGCCATCGTGCCGGCGCTCTTCCTCCTGCTCTGCATGGTCATCGCCTTCTCCACCGGCACATCCTGGGGCACCTACGCCGTCGTCTTCCCCGTCGCCTTGCCGCTCGCCTACTCGGTCAGTCAGGACCCGTTCTTCATGACACTCTGCTTCGGCGCCGTGGTCGGCGGTAGCGTCTTCGGCGACCAGTGCTCGCCCATCTCCGACACGACCATCCTCTCATCGCTGGCGACCGGCGCCGACTTGATGGACCACGTCTATACCCAGATCCCACTGGCGCTCACCGCCGCGGGCTTGGGCGCGGTGCTCTACACGCTCCTCGCTGTGATCTTCGTGTAACGTCGAAGTCGAGGGCTTCCCCTTTCGACGAAGGGGCGCACGCCTGATAAGTGTGAGGTCGGTGGTTCTTCACACCGCGCGCATGACGCGCGGTGTGAGTGTATGAAGGCGCCTGACGGCGCCTCCAACGCGAATCCACCCAGGCCCATCAGACAGAAGGGCGCGCCCCGCTTGGTGTTACGACACTAGGGGGGCGGCCCCCGAAGGAACCGCCCCGATATCTGCCAGAAAGTCGTCTCTCTGGCTACCGCGTCCAGAGGGTGGCGCGATAATGGCCATCGCCGGTCTGGCTGGAGCCGACAATTTGGCCGCGGTTGTTGATGCTCCGGGCCTCGCTGAACTCGCCCCCCAGAGTGCTGAGCTCGGTCATCACCAGGTCCTCCCACAGGAGGGCGTGTCTGTTCTCGACGCCCTGGTCTGGCCTGTACCTGCTGTACCCAACCACCTGCCCATGGATGTTGATGTCGGAGGCGAAGGTGTACTCGCTCTCTGGGTAGCCGCCGAGGTCGATTATCTCGCCATCTTCCCACAGGACGGCATGCCACAGATTGGGGTGGCGGGTGAAGTGGCAGAACCCGACCACCTGCCCGCGGTAGTTGATGGCCATGGCGTGGCTCGTGTTGCCCGGCGGGCCCGTCGGGAGGGGGCGGAGCTCGGTCATCACTCCGTCCTCCCACAGGAAGGCGCGGAGATAGGGACCCGCGAGACCGCGGCTGCTCCCGACCATCTGCCCGCGTTCGTTGATCTTCTTCGGGCCGACCCAGTTGCCCCCCCAAGGGTCGCCAAGGTCGATCTCCTCCCCGTTCTCCCAGAGGAAGGCGAATTTTGTGCAGCACCCGTCCTGCCTGGTCACAACCACCTGCCCGCGGTTGTTGATGTCTAAGGCGCTGACGCCACCTACCTGGGTGCCGAGGACGGTCATCTCCCCATTCTCCCAGAGGACAGGGACAGTATTTCCGGGGCTGCCGCTCTGACCGACCACCTGCCCACGATCGTTGATGGCTTTAGCACGGGCATCAGGTTTCCCGGGACTGAGGTCGGTAATCTTTCCCTTCTCCCACAGGAATGCGTGGAGGTCGCCGTCGGCGGTCTCGCTCCACCCGACCACCTGTCCGTGGCGGTTGATGTCGTAAGCCCAGCTCTGGTCTCCTCCAAGCGTGCCAAGGTCTATGGGCTCATAATCTTGCGCGACTCCAATGAGTTGGAACGCTGGCGCAACGGTGGCATTCTCGGGCTCGGTGGGTTTCTCGCAGCCCGCGAACAGCAATGCAACGAGCGGTAGGAGCAATAAGCGTTTCATGATGTACGTCCCTCCTTTTCGGTGTTCGATAAGTCGTCATCGTGTAGTTGTGTTAGGCTGAACCAGATCTCTTCACTTCGACATCCGGGAACGGGATTCCCGGGGTCCACGTCAGCTCGGTTCGTGATCATTCGTCCTGGTTGTCCGACGGTGACGCAGGATGGCGGGGTTTGCTTGCACCTTCGGGATTGCCGGTCCTATAGTAACGGCGGGTTAACAACCGATTTTCGAGTCCGTATCAACCGCTGGCGGGAAGTATGAGGTGTTTTGCCTGAGGTTCCTCGGCGGCGCGGCCATTCAGGTCGCCCATGGAGCCCCTGGCGGCAGAGCAGGCCAGGCCCGCCGTGTTGCCCTCCTCGCGCTTCTTGCCACGGCCCGAACCAGGGCCGTGACCCGCGAGAAGCTGATCGCCTACCTGTGGCCCGAAGCCGATGCAGAACGAGGTCGTCGTCTGCTGTCGGAATCCCTTTACGTACTGAGGAAAGCCCTGGGTGCCGGCGCACTTGTGTCTGAGGGCGACGGCGTCCGGCTCGATCCCGAGTTCGTGTCCTGCGATGTCCCCGAATTCGAGGCAGCGGTCGAGCGAGGGGATTGGGAAAGCGCCATATCCGTCTACGCGGGAGCGTTTCTCGACGGTTTCTTCGTGAAGGACGCGCCGGAGTTCGAGCGCTGGGTGGAATCCGAGCGACGCCGGCTCGCCGACTGCTACGCCGAAGCGCTGGAGCAGCTGGCTGAGGAGGCGGAGGCGGCGCAGGACCAGCCGGGCGCGATCGGGTGGTGGCAGCGCCTGCTCGCACACGACCCCTACAATTCCAGGTACGCGCTCCGCTTGATGCGGGTGCTGGCGGCAGCCGGCGATCCGGCCAACGCGATCCAGCAGGCGGAGGAGCATGCGAGTCTACTCGAGCGTGAACTCGGGGTGGGACCGCCCGAGGATCTGCTGGCCTACGCTGGACAACTGAGGCGCGAGCCTCTGCCGGCCCACGGCGAGGTCGGGCTCGCAGGTGTCCAGGGAGCCCCGGCCACGGCGCTTCCGGAGGTTCGAGGAGCGGCGCCGGTGTCGGTGAGGACGCGCCGCAAAGTACGTCGCCGCCTGTGGGTGACGCTCCTCGCCGTGGTAGCCACGGTCGCAGTCCTCGCCATCTGGCCGCACGGTCCCCGACCGGCTGAGCACAACGCCCCACCAGGAATCGCCGTGCTGCCCTTCAGCGTCCACGGCGAGGGCCTGGAGATGTGGCGCGAGGGGATGGTAGTCCTGCTCTCCACCGATATGAACGGCGTGGGTGGGCTGCGGACCATCGACAGCCGCACGCTACTGGCCCGCTGGCAGGAACGGGTACCAGAGACGGGTGAGGCGGACCGCGCGACGGCCTTAGAGGTCGCGCAGGCCGCGGGGGCCCGCTACGCGCTGCTCGGCTCGGCTGTGGGGATCGGTCAGGAGGTGCGGCTGTCGGCAGATATCCACGATACCGAGGGCGGAGCCCAGATCGGCACCGTCCAGGTCGAGGGCTCGCTTGAGAGCGTCCTGGGGCTGGTGGACCGTCTGGCCGTCCAGTCACTCGGCGTCGTGTTGGGGCAGGAGGCGAGCGAGCTACCGCAGCTCGATCTGGCGGGTGTGACAACGGCCTCGATCCCGGCGCTCACGGCATGGTTGGAGGCCGAGGCGCTAGTCCGCCGCGGCGACTTCGAGGCCGCCGTTCCGGCGTACGAACGGGCCGTGGCCGCCGACTCGACCTTCGCACTCGCCTTCTACGGGCTGGGAAGTGCCTACGGCCTTTCAGGGGACGCGGGTAGCGGCCGATATGTCGAAACCGTCGAACAGGCCATGCGCTGGGTTGACAGATTGCCGGCTCGCGAGGCGGCTCTCGTGCGCGCGGTGCACGCGTGGCAGCAGTGGGCGCTCCAGGAGGCTGAAGAGCTCCTCCAACGACTCGTGCGGACTTACCCCGACTACGCCGAGGGCTGGTTCATCTTGGGCGAGCTGTACTGGCACGATGGCCATAATTTCCCGGTGAGCCTGGAGGACGCACAGCGAAGCTTCACGCGGGCGGTGGAGCTCAATCCCGAGTTCGCCCCGTATCGTGTGCACCTTATCGACATGGCCTTTGTAGACAATCCGGACAGCGCGGAGGCCGCTCGTCTTATCGAAGAGTACAAGCGGCTTAGCAGCGCCGGTGCGCTCCACACTCGCCGTGTCGAGCTGGGGTTCGACCTCGCCTTCGGCGATCAAGAGCACCGCGAGCGGGCGCTCGCGAGCCTCGACACAGTGGATCTCGAGATACTCCATTACCTGCCAAACGGCCCCCCTCTCCACCATCCGCGCTTCTGGCCCCAGTGGGAAGCGGTGTGGCTGGCACTGGAAGGGCGTGCGACTTGGCGGACCGCCAGTACACGCAAGCTGTTCCAGGGCGCCGCGATGGGCCGCGGCTACCTTAGGAAAGGCCTCGAGTACCTCGATCGACCGCAGGCCAGCAGCTTGGACCGTACCTGTCTGCTAGCGTATGCCCACACAAACGGGTTTCCGGTACCCCGGGAGCGGCTGGAAGAAGCGGCGGCCGTGCTGAGCCAGATCGACAGCACGAGCCATCCGGCGCTCGTGTATTGGGCAGCGTTTCTCGCCGCGGCTCAGGGGCGCTGGTCCGACCATGCCAGAGCGGTCGAGTTCTCGTGGGACCTCTGGCGCCGGGAAGTCGATGCCGGTCGCTCAGGCTCCTTCACGCAAGCCTTGGCCCTGGCCGTGGAGGCCTACGGGCTGTGGCGACAGGGCGATCCGGAAGCCGCTCTCGGGAAGCTCGAGGAGGTCAGGCGCTATCAAGCCACCAACAGTGTACGCTGGGTTCTGGGTCAGGTCCTCATGGACCTGGAGCGCTGGGAAGAGGCCGTACCCTACCTGCGCGCCTGGCCGTATGACACTTACTCCCACACGCACTACCACCTGGCCCGGGCCTACGAGGGGATGGGGGAGTACGGGAAAGCCGCCAAGGAGTACGCGTTCTTCGTCGAGGCCTGGGAAGACGCAGATCCCGAGCTGCAACCGTGGGTCGAGGATGCGCGACGAGCGCTGCCCCGCCTAACACCCCACCGCTGACGGACCACCTCCTGCGCTACCACCCGCATACGGACACGTTGCCGCGGGGCGTGCTCCCGAGTACCGTGTGGGGATGCTTTGGGCGGTGTAACGCTGGGAGGAGTCAAGATGCGACTGCGGGTCGGGTTCGACAACGATAAGTACCTCGAGCAACAGCGAGCCGCGATCTACGAGCGCGTGGCCCGGTTCGGTGACAAGCTCTACCTGGAGTTCGGCGGCAAGCTGCTGTTCGACTATCACGCCGCCCGCGTGCTCCCGGGGTTCGACCCAAACGTAAAAATTCGGTTGCTCCAGGCGTTCAACGACCGCGCCGAGGTGATCCTCTGCATCTATGCCGGAGACATCGAGAAGAAGAAGATGCGGGCCGACTTCGGCATAACGTACGACGCGGACGCGCTCAAGTTGATTGATGACCTCGGGGAATGGGGTGTCTTCGTTCGTGCCGTGGTGATTACCCGGTACGAGGAGCAGCCTGCGGCCACCGCGTTCAAGCACCGGCTCGAGAACCGCGGTATCCGCGTCTACACGCACCAGTCCACGCGCGGGTATCCCGCCGACGTGGACGTCATCGTGAGCGACAGGGGCTACGGCGCCAACTCATACATCGAGACGAACAAGCCGATCGTCGTGGTGACCGGCCCCGGGCCCGGTAGCGGGAAACTCGCCACGTGCCTATCCCAGCTGTACCACGATCACCGCCGCGGGCTCGCCTCGGGCTACGCCAAGTTCGAGACGTTCCCCATATGGAATCTGCCGCTCAAGCACCCGGTGAACGTGGCCTACGAGGCAGCGACCGCCGACCTTGGGGACGTGAACCAGCTCGATCATTTTCACCTCGAGGCGCACGACGAGCGGGCGGTGAACTACAACCGTGACATCGATGCCTTCCCGCTGCTCAGACGAATTCTCGAGCGGATCACCGGCGGAGATTCGTTCTACCGTTCACCCACCGACATGGGCGTGAACCGGGCGAGCTTCGGGATC
>JASFTY010000236.1:0-6269 GCA_050050535.1 Gemmatimonadales bacterium
CGGCTCGCGCGGGTCCCCGGGGCGGGCCGGCAACCCTACCGCGCTAGGGGGTCAACTGTTGGGGGGTGCAAAGATACCGGGCCGCGCCTCTCGGGGCAGGAGCTTCATGGGAGGCAGCGGGGTGCCTGCGGCGCCGGCTGCGGATCGCTTCAGCATTGGGTTCCTTCCTCTGGGCCCAATTTACAGCCTCGCGGCCGCCCCGTCTAACGGCCCTCCAGGCCCCAAGAAAGCGATCCTTCCGCCGCGGTCCCGGATCTCTTAGGATATTGGAGCGGGTACACTCCACAGACTATTCGATCTTCGCCAGGAGGGTGAGACCATGGAGTCCAGGGTCATACCCCGAAACGAGCACGCCATCGACCGTATCCTGCGCATAGTCGTGGGCATCGGTCTACTGGCGGTCGCCTTTGTCGGCCCCAAGACGCCCTGGGGGTATCTCGGTGTCCTGCCGCTGCTCACCGGGCTGGCCGGGTTCTGCCCGGGCTATCGGCTGTTCGGCATCAACACCTGCCCCAAAGACAACTGCTGAGAGCACCCGGCGCCAGTCCCTGTCCCCGACGGCCTAGACCTCTTTGGGCAGGCCGCCGGTTACGCCCAGGATCCAGCGCATGCATTTGTGAGGGAAGTCGACAGGTTGGCAGAACATCATCGGACAGCCGCCCGCGATGACCTCGATCCCCTGCTCGCGGCAGTAAGCGACGGCATCCTTCGACACGCTACCCTGCCCGAACGAGCGGTGCATCCACACCCGCGGCACACCCAGGTCGGCACACTCCCTTACCACATCTTCCGTCACCGCCGGATGAGTAGCGATCACGACACCCTCGACCCCACCGGGCACCGACTTCAGGTCGGGGTAACACTCGTCACCCTCCACCGTCTCCGCGTTCGGGTTGATCGGGAAGACCTCGTAACCCGAGTCGCGCAGCTTCCGATAGACGATGTTCGCCGCCTCGTTCTTGTTGCGCGACACTCCCGCGACCGCAATACGCTTCTGCGCCAGGAACGCGTCCACAGCTTCCTTCATCGTCGCCATACCGTCTCACTCCTCCGCTCGCTCTTGCACCTCGAAGCCGAGCGCCCGTAACCGTCTCGCTAGCTCGGCCGCAACATCGGGTCGAACCGTCAACCACACCTCATCCAGACACTCGACACTCGCTTCCGCCAGAGCGTCTCTCAGCAGCTCGGCGAACCGGTCCGCCGCCAGCGACCCGTGTACGCCACCCAGAATCGGTAACGATATCGAGCGCAGCTCTCTCGTCCCCACTTCCCTGATGATCTCGCCTAGCGCGCTCGCCACCCACTCCTCTCGCCACGACGGCTGCTCGTCGAGGTCGTGCACGATGGCATGGATGCGGACGGGACGCTCACCGCGCACCACCAGCATACCCGGAACCGGCTGTATGCTCGCCCGGGCAGCCTCCAGCAGACCTCCGGGCTCCTCGTGCGTCTCCCGCGCTACCGGATCGGCGCCCAACACCAGATGGGTGTCGTCTTCGATCACCAGCGCCTCGACCAGGAACAGGAGCCTCGCGCCGGGCGGCGCCGGCACGATCCGCAGGACGGGTCGCGATTCGCCGGTGCGAACACTACCGATATCGCGTACCAGCTGCTGGAACGAGGAATCCGTGTCCGAGCCGTCCCAATCCGCCAGATCGGCGGCTTGGATACGTCGGAACCCGAGGGGAACCTTCACCTCCGACTCGATGAGAACCGGCACGAGGATTCCTCTTCTCTTGCCCTCTGACGCCTCCTCACGCACCCAGTCACTGGCCACCGCTGCACGGGACCACAACACGACCACACATCTCGCGGCCTCGAGCTTGGCCTCGATAACCTCGTCGAAGGTCTTGCCCGCCGGAATGGAACGGTCCCACCACACGGACCAGCCCGCCGCCTCCAGGGCGCGTGCCAGTCTCTCGGCGTGCGATAGGTCCTCGCGCGCGTAGCTCAGGAACACGTCGCTCATCGCTGTGATACCTCGCTCTCTAAGATGCGCCCCCTCTCTACCAGCAGCAACGCGTGTCGCCAGCCGCAGCGTTCTCGCTCCGCTGGACTCGGCGATCGGACTCGTCCATATTGAAATCTAGCTCGTCGATCCCGCAGTCGCGCTCGCCCGGCGCAACCCAGTAAGGAGAACCTCATGTCCGATGTGCCCCGCGAACGATTCGTCTGGTACGACCTGATGACGACGGACCGCCAGTCCGCCACGAGCTTCTACAGCCAACTGATCGGCTGGGGAACGGCTCCGTGGGAGGGCGGACCCCAGCCTTATACGCTGTGGACCAACCGCGACACTCCGATCGGCGGCGTCATGGACCTGCCCGAGGACGCCACGGCTGCTGGCGCGCCATCTCACTGGCTGGCCTACATCGGTGTGCCCGACACCGTCGCCACGGCAGATAGAGTGAAGGAGCTGGGTGGCCAGGTACTGCACGGGCCCGTGTCGATCCCCAAGGTCGGCAGCTTCGCCGTGCTCGCCGACCCGCAGGGTGCCGCGTTCGCCGTCTTCACAACCGAGGAGGTCACGCCGGATACGGAGGGATCGCCTCAAGACGGCGAGTTCTCGTGGCACGAGCTGGCAACCACGAACCACGAGGCCGCCTTCGACTTCTACAGCAAGCTCTTCGGTTGGGAGAAGACCGACGCCCACGACATGGGTGAGACAGGCACCTATCAGATGTTCGGTATCGGCGGCATGCCGCTGGGCGGCATGTTCAATAAGCCGGCCGAGATGCCCGGGCCGCCCTTCTGGCTGTTCTACATCCGGGTCGGAGATGTCCAGGCCGCAGTCGAGAGGGTGAAGGAGCTGGGCGGCCAGGTCCTCAACGGACCCATGGAGGTGCCCGGCGGCGACTGGATCGCGCAGTGCATGGACCCCCAGGGCGCGGCCTTCGCGATCCACTCCACCAAGGCCCGGTAGCTTTGTTCGCCGGCGCACTCTCTTTCTCGGAACAGAGGTCGGAATGACAAACCGCCGCCGCTACCTGACATGTTCCGTCCTGGCCGTCCTCGCGTCCGTTTGGGGATGCGACCGTCCGGCCGCCGATCGACCCAACTTCGTCTTCTTCATCATCGATGATCTCGGCTGGACCGACACCGGCGCTTACGGAAGCACCTTCTACGAGACGCCGAACATCGATCGCCTCGCCGCCGCAGGCGCCCGCTTCACCCAGTTCTATTCGGCCAGCCCCGTGTGCTCGCCGACCCGGGCCAGCATCATGACGGGCAAGGACCCGGCGCGCCTCAACATCACCAACTGGATCGGCGGCGAGCAGGTCGGCATGCTGCTCCAGGCCGAGTACCTGCGGCAGCTGCCGCTCGACGAGATCACGCTCGGTGAAGCGTTCGAGCAGGCCGGATACGCCACGGGCTACATCGGCAAGTGGCACCTCGGCGCCGAAGGGTTCCTACCGCCGGACCAGGGATTCGACTTCGCCTTCGCCGTCAACCACGCCGGCCAGCCCGGCTCGTATTTCTTCCCCTATGAGAACCCGAACTGGCCGATCACCAACGTGCCGGACCTCGAGGACGGCGAACCGGGAGACTACCTGACCGACCAGCTCACCGACGCGGCGCTCGAATTCATCGCAGCGCGGCGCGACACGACGTTCTTCCTCGTCCTCTCGCACTACGCCGTCCACACGCCGCTGCAAGCCAAACCCGAGCTCACCGCGAAATACCGGTCCAAGGCGCAGAGCCTGGCCGCGGTCGACGCGCCCGCCTTCCGCCCCGAAGGCGCGAACGCGACGACCAAGCAGCGCCAGGACCACCCCGTCTACGCCGGCATGATCGAGAGCACGGACCAGAGCGTCGGTCGCGTCCTGGCACTACTCGACAGCCTCGAGCTCGCCGACCATACCGTCGTCGTCTTCGTGTCGGACAACGGCGGCCTGAGCACGCTCACGCGTAGCCGAGGGATACCCACGGCGGTCCTCCCCCTGCGCGCCGGGAAGGGCTGGCTCTACGAGGGCGGGGTCCGCGTGCCGCTGATCGTCAAGTGGCCCGGCGTCATCGAGGGCGGCCGGCGGGTCGACCAACCGGCGATCACTATGGACCTCTATCCGACTCTGCTGGAGATCGCCGGGCTGCCTCTGCGGCCCGACCAGCATCGGGACGGCCTCAGTCTCGCGCCACTCCTGCGCGGTAGCGACTCACTAGACCGTCGGCAATTGCTCTTCCACTTCCCCCACTATCACGGCTCGGGCAACAGGCCGTCGGGTGCCGCGCGGGTCGGCAACTTCAAGCTGCTCGAATGGTTCGAGGACGGTAAGACAGAGCTTTATGATTTGAGCGCCGACATCGGCGAGTCGCGGGACCTGGCTGAACAGACACCCGAGCTGGCCGGCGAGCTGCACGAGATCCTCGTCGAGTGGCGACGCAGCATCGGCGCCCGGATGCCAGTACCGAACCCCGACTGGCCGCCTGACTAGACGGCCCTCACTCGACCGCGCCCATCCGCATCCACTCCGGCAGATCGGCGGACGTCGGCCGCTTGCCGTAGAACAGATCATCCAGCTTGATCGCCAGCCTGCGGAACAGCGACGAGTTGCGCACTCCCCGCCGCACCAGATTATGGAGCAGGTTGTCCGGGTGCGAGTAGGGACACACCGAGATGCAGCGCCCGCAGTCGGTCCCCAACTTGCACCACAGAGTGAAGCACGCCTCCTGATCGATCTGCCAGCGCCGAACGCCGCCGATCATCTCACGGTCTCCCGCCGGGATCGCTTGGGCCGGACACGTCTCCGCGCATTTCTTGCAGCGCCTGCAGAAATCGATCACCGTGTAATCGAAGCGCCGCTCGTCGGTCAGCAGCGGCAGCTCGGTCGTTACCACGCCGAGCCGCACCCGCGGGCCCACTTCCGGTGTCATCAGCAGACCCATCCGGCCGATCTCGCCCAGACCGGCGTCACGAGCGACCAGCGGGCATACGACACGATAGTTGCCGTCCATGTGCGCCCTGGCCGAGTAGCCGAGGCCGCGGATCAGCTTCGCCACCTGAATCGCGATGCCGCCCGCCGCCAGGTATTGCTGGTACGACTCCATCACGATCGAGGCTCTCGGCGCGCCGGCCACCATCTCTTTCGACATCTCAACCGTGAACGCCACGGCGTAGTCATGGCCCAGCTCCACCGGCCGGCCATACTCATCGCCGCGCCCCACCGTGCTGTACATGTGGTAGTCCCTGAGCTCCGTCACTCCGACCGAAACGGCCCCCAGCTTTAGCGTCCATCCCTTGATGAACTCCGTGATCTTCGCCGTCTCGGTGACCCTACGCTCCGCCGCCACCTCGCCGTCCGCCAGCGGCCTCAGGTACTCGACCGTCGCCTCCGTCGCGCCCGCCGCGCCGTACGCGTACGGGTCGTACATCGTCGACCCCTCCGCCAGCAGGCCCGGCAACGCCCTGAACGCATCGTCGGCGGCACGCTTCTCCGGATGCGCCCCGTAGTACTCATCGAACCGCGCCGTGCCCGGCTCCAGCAGGTTCCGCGAGAACATGATGTCGCGCTCGTCGATCCTGACCCGCGGCTCGTCGTCCTCGACGATCCGCTTCCTACCCCATGGCACGACCAGCGCGACCGCGGCAGCGCCCGTCACTAGCAGCAGCCCCCCGCTGAGGACGGCCTTACCCTCCAGATCGGAGAGCCCTAGCAGCAGATACGGAGCCGAGAGAATTACGGCGAGCAGCGACGAGACGAATACGGCACGCGGCTCTCCCTCACGCGCCGACACCACCGCGGCATAGGCCAGCGCGCAGAACACAGCCAGGCCGACGCCGACGGTCAGCCAATCGAGAACGGCGAGAATCGACCCCGACATCTCGACGCTTACTCTTCCCAGCTCTCGATGAACCGCCGGCCGCCGGATTCCTGCTCATCGACCAGCGCCTCGAAGATCGCGCGCAGCTGCTCGATCGACAGCGTACCAATGATCATCCGGTTGTTCACGATCATCGTCGGCGTCGATCTGATGCCGTACGAGAACCGCTCGTGCGTCTTCTCGTACTCGCGACCGGTCTGGATCATCCGGTCGACCAGCGCGATGGTCGCCGAATCGGTGAGCGCCGCCTGCACATCGAAACGCCGGGCCAGCTCGGCCCGCCATTCCGGCTGCCGCCGCGCCGCCTGGAAGTTCTCGAAGATCTCGTCGTGGATCGCCAAGAACTTGTCCGGGTCGTATGCCGCCATGTACGACACATCGCAGGCCCCGGGGTGAAGATCCTTCTCGACCACGTCGTTGCACTTCGCCTCGAGCGGGAAGAACTGGAA
>JASFTY010000237.1:0-6246 GCA_050050535.1 Gemmatimonadales bacterium
GTCAATTTGCTCGGAGTTGGTGAACTGGCGAAGTCCCGAATTGCGCCGGGAATCGGCACCTGCGACCCACCGCGCCCCCTCACAGCCTACATCGTATGATGCCGTTATCATGTTGCATAGCAACGGGTTACAGGAGCTCGTTCAACCCACATCGAAGAGGCGTAACCGCTCTCTGTACTCGGTTCGAAGCGCCTGGCCGAGGCCTCGGTGCTCGCCTCTCTCCAGCTCAGGGTCGGCGGCGACGATGCGGGCGGCGGCGTCGCGGGCCGCGTAGAGCAACGGCTCGTCGCGCTCCAGGTCGGCGAAGGCGAATTCCGGCAGGCCGTGCTGGCGAGCGCCGAAGAAGTCGCCGTAGCCGCGCAGGCTGAGATCTGCGCGGGCGATCTCGAACCCATCGTTGGTGGCGGCGAAGATCTCGAGCCGATCGGGCGGCTGTCTACCGCCGTGGATGACGACGCAATAGCTCTGTTCGGCGCCGCGTCCGACGCGTCCGCGCAGCTGGTGCAGCTGCGAGAGGCCGAACCGTTCGGCGCCTTCGACGATCATGACGGTCGCGTTCGTGACGTCGATTCCCACTTCGATGACCGTGGTAGAGACGAGGACGTCGATCTCACCGGCGACGAATCTGCGCATCGTTTCGTCCTTCACCTCACCGGTCATGCGTCCGTGGATGAGGGCGACGCTGAGGTCGGAGAGGACATCGTTTGACAGGTGTTCGTAGGCCTCGGTGGCTGATCGCACGTCGAGTGCTTCCGACTCCTCGATGACCGGATAGACCACGTAAGCTTGGCGACCTGCTTCGACCTCCGTGCGCACGAACTCGAAGACGCGCGCTCTGGCCGACTCGCCACGCAGCACGGTCTTCACCGGCCGCCGGCCCGGCGGCAGCTCATCGAGCACCGAGACGTCCAGATCGCCGTAGAACGTCAAGGCGAGCGAGCGCGGGATCGGCGTCGCTGACATGACCAGCACATCCGGATCGCCGCCGGCTCGGCGGAGCTGCATCCGCTGACGAACGCCGAAGCGATGCTGCTCGTCGATGATGACGAGTCCCAACCGCTGGAACTCGACGTCCTCCTGGATCAACGCGTGCGTGCCGATGACGAGCTGTGCGTCCCCGCCGGCGATCCGCTCCAGCGCCTCGCGGCGGCGCGACGCCTGCAAGCCGCCGCGCAGCAGCTCGATGCTGACCGGTAGATAGGCCACCATATCCGTCACGGTATTGTGGTGTTGCTCGGCCAGCAGCTCGGTCGGCGCCATCAGCGCCGCCTGGTAGCCGTTCTCGGCCGCGCGCAGCATTGCGAAAAGTGCGACCACAGTCTTGCCGCTGCCGACATCGCCTTGCAGCAGCCGGTTCATCGGCCGTGGCTGCGACATGTCGGCGGAGATCTCCGAGAGCACCCTCTTCTGCGCAGAGGTCAGCTCGAACGGGAGCGACTCGGCGAAGGGTCGTACGAGGCCGTTCTTACGCTCGAAGGCGATCCCCTGACGTTGCTCACGGTTCTCGTAGCGGGCGCGCGCGTATAGCAGCTGGAGGATGAACAGCTCATCGAAGGCGAGCCGACGTCGCGCCTTCTCGGCGTGCGCCAGCGTTGGTGGCCGATGCAGCCAGTCCAAGGCATCGTGCAGACTCGTCAGCTCGAGCTGGCGGCGCAGGTCGTCGGGCACGATATCGCCGGCGTCTTCGACGGCGGCGAGCAGTGCGTCGAGGTTCTGCCGGACGATGTGGCGGATCTGGCGATGGCTGAGCCCGGCGGTCGCCGGGTAAACGGGAAAGACCGTGCCTTCTTCTTCGACGGTCTCGCCGGCCCGTGCCAGGATGGTGAACTCGCGCGGTTGGATCTGGCGGCCGTGGAAGAAGCGGACCGGCCCCGAGACGAGCAGTGTGTCGCCTTTGCGGATGGTGCGGTCGAGGAACGGCTGGCCGGGCCAGGAGCACTCGATGAGACCGCTGGAGTCCTTGATCACCGCCTGGAAGAAGCGGAGGCCGCGTCGCGTCTGTATGACCCCCTTCGATACGACCTGGCCGATCGCGGTCGCGTCCATTCCGGTCGCCAGCTTGGCGATCGGAATCACGGTGGTCGCATCCTCGTAGCGGTGTGGCCCGTGGCGCAGCAGGTCGCGGGCCGTTCGGACGCCGAGCTTGGCCAGCGCCTCGGCACGGCGCGGGCCGACGCCTTTCAGATACTGAACGGGCCGGTCGAGGAGATGAGCCTCACCCATGGGATCGATGCACGGCTAGCGAAGTCCGATGAGGCGGCGAACCGCCCACTCGGCACAAAAGAGAACGATCAAAACCAGATACGGCCAGCCCAAGGTCGCGAGCCCCCGGCGGCCGACCTCTCGGTCGCCGGCGACCGTAAGCTCGGCCGGCTCGACCAATGCAGTTGGAGTCGGCAGCAGCTCCCGTGTGAACTCCTCGACTTCCACCGGGCCGGCTGCCGCCGTCACCTGCTCCCCCGTGTGGGCACGGGCCCGGTAGCTATACCTACCGGGAGGCAGCCAGACGCTCAAGGTGTCGGCCGGTCCGGCCGCTCCCGACCAGACGAGGGCTGAGTCTACATCCGATATGTCGACGACCAAGGAGTCGGCACGACCCGGCACGGCCCAGGCGAGCGCTTCACCGCGCTCCACGGCACGGCGAGTCGGCTCCAGGCCGGGCCCGGCGCTAGCACGGCCGGTCACCAGCCAGCCCGCCAGTCCGGTCCAGAGGGTACGATAGAGCTGCCGACCGGCCCCGCGACGGAACGCCCAGCGCCAGAACCCCTCAGCGCCGGCGACGGCCCAGCGGCGCGAGCCCATCGTGCCCGCGACGATCGCCGGCTCGGGCTCGCCGCGCCGGAATCGCCGCACGTCCAGCGGCGCCCAAGAACGCTCCGCCTCGACAGACCGCAGGCGTACCAGCGGCGGCAGCTCTTCCACGTGATGGCCGCTGAGATCCAGCGCCAGCGGCGAGCGGGGCACCTCGCGCGATACATACCACTCCCCCTCATCGGGAAAGCCCACCCGGACTCCCCAACCGGGCAGGTCGAACGCCATCGCGCCCGTCGGGAGCACGAGCAGGCGTTGCGCGTCCCGCGCGAGTGTCTGGGCCCAGGGCGGCGCGTCGGCCCCGTACCCGTGGAGCACCAGGAGCGGTGCATCCCGTGCGCGCCGCTCCACCCGGGCTACCGACACGGCTCGATAATCCTCGAGCGTCACCAGGCTGTCGGCGAGCCACAGGTAGGCCGCCGCCGGCGTATCGGTCAAGCGATCTAGGTTGGGGATCAGGAAGGAGGGCTCCCAATCGGGCAGCAACGAGATCAGCACCGGCCCTGACGGCCGCTCTCCGACTCGCAGGTAGAATGCGCGCCGGTTGTCGCGAACCTCCGGATCCGACGGCTCGGCGATCCTCACCGTGTAGCGCCGCACCCCGGGGCTCCCAGCTACCGGGAACGCGAGCCGCAGCGGCGCGAAACGGCCCGCATCCGGCGTCTCGACCCGGCCAGTCGCCCGCACGCGGCCGCGATCATCGAGAACGTCCAGCCGGACGCTGTCCGCCCCTGCGCCGGCGGCGACGACCTCCACCCGAACTACCGCCGTATCGCCGACCTGGATCGAGGACGGCGCGCTCACGGCCGAGATACCCAGCTCCGGGTAGCCGGAGCCCACCGTGACGAACGATAGCGATAGGCCCAGCCGGCGAGCCTCATCCAGCGACGCGTCGACGTCGGCCAGCCGGGCATCTGTGTACACCAGGGCCCGACGCGCGCCCGCCGCCGCCGCCGCCCGCACCGCCGGCGTCAGACGCGACTCCCCGTAGAACGGCTCGTCCGGCAGCGAGTCCACCCTGGCCAGTCGGGGAACCGTTCCGCCGAAGAGCCAGATGTACCCGGAACCCGGGAGCGAATCGAGCGCCGCCTGCCAGGTGCTGGGGCCGTCTCCACCCACCGGCCGAGACATGCTGTAGGAAGCGTCGAGGAGCACCGCGTCGCGGCGCTCGGGCGCCTGACGCGCTACGGGGACTTCAGGGTTCAACAGGATGAGCCAGGCGAGCAGCAGTGCCGCCCCGCGGATCAGCGCCGGCCACACGCGCCCGCGTACCGGTTCCTCTCGACTGCGATACCACCAGAGGAGATAGGCCGCGATCGCACCGGCCCCGCCGGCCAGGAGCAGCCACTCAAACGGGGACACCCCAACCCCTCGCAGAGCCAAAGACCACCCGGAGAACGGACAGCCAACACGACTTCAATCTGTGGTCGGCCACGGGCCACCTGTACGACAACGCCAGCCAACCCCTCTCAGCGTCCCGGGTCGCCTGCAAACCGCCACCGCGCCGCGTAGTCCCGGGTCAGGCGCGCGCCGGTGAGCCGCGCGCGCACCAGCTCGACTGGCATGCCACCGCCCTGAAGTATCGCATCGTGGAACTCGCGGTCCGTCATGGCTCCAGAGTCGACCAGCTCCCTGCGCAGCGCCCGGAATTGGAGGCCGCCCAGCATGTACGCCGCCTGGTACAGCGGCGAGTAGGCGCCGGCGAAGGAGCGGCGCACCTCGCCCTCGGCGTTGGCCCGCTCGTGGCCCACCCGGTCGACCAGGAAGTCCACGGCCTCCTGGGGCGTCATCTCGCCCAGGTGGAAGCGGAGCGAGAAGATGATCCGTGCCGCGCGGTGGGTGCGCCAGAACAGCATCCCCATCCGGTCCTCCGGGGTTCTGGGAAAGCCAAGGTCCCACAACAGCATCTCCCAGTAAAGCGCCCAGCCCTCCGTCCAGAACGGGGTCGAGAAGGCCCGCCGGTGGGTGTTGTAGCGCGAGGTCATGAACCCCTGCAGGTGATGGCCGGGAATCAGCTCGTGATGAACCGTCGCCCGGGAGAAGTGCGGGTTGTTCCCGCGCATGCTCATCAGCTTGGCCTCGTGCTCCATCTCGTCGGTCGGGTAGGAAACGCGGATCACTTCGCCGCCGAGGAAGAACGGCGACACGACCTGTCGCTCGGGCGACATCATCTCCATCCGCCAGATCTCTTTGGCCAGCGGCGGCACGCTCAGCAGACCACGTGATTCGACAAACTCCACCGCCTCGTGCGCCAGGTCGCGCACCAGCTGCGGCTGATCGCCCGGCGGCACATACGACTTCTTCACTTGCTCGAGCGCCGCCTTCCAATCGTCGCCGTAGCCCATCTGCCTCGACGCCCGCACGAGCTCCGCCTCGCACCAGGCGAACTCGCGCCACCCGATCGCGATCAACTCTTCCACCGTGTACGGCATCATCTCGTGCGCCAGGTCCGCCCGCAGCCCTTCGGCGCCGATCGGATCGCCGATGATCGGCTCCGGCTCGCCGGGCCGGATGCCGACCACGGTCTCGCGCAGGAACTTCCCGTAGCTCTCCAGCGCCTCGTCCACCTTCTGGTAAGGGGTGCCGGTCCACCAGGTGAACAGCGGATCGTAGCCCGAGTAGAACTCGTGCCAGCGCTCCAGCGTGCGCCCCAGCTCTCTGAGCGCCCCGGCAGCTCGCCGTGCCACCACCCGCGTGAGCTGCGCGCCATTTCGCGCACCTGACGACTCGCGCGCGTTGAAGGCCTCCGCCGTCGCCGTCCGCACGCTGTCGATCTTGTGCGCCAGCTCGGCGAGCATCCGGGCGAGTGCCGGCGGATCCACGGGCTGCAGGCGGCGCCGTGATTCCTCCAGCTCCATTATGGTGCCGGCGAAGGGCAGCCAGGGCGACATCTGCTCGAACAGATTCTCCTCACGGTCCAGCAGCGCGAGCTGATAGCGGAGCTCGTTGTCGAGCAGCACGTAGTCGATGCGGCCTTCCTGGCTCAGCGCATCGAAGTCGATGCGCTCGAGGCGCCCGCGCCACTCGGCGTCGAAGGCGCGCAGCCGCTCTCGGCGGACCGGCGAGTACTCGACGTCGTAGCGGCGGAGCAGGGCGCGGCGATCGGCCGCGTAGAGCGCCACCGTATCGCGGAGCTCGCTCATTGCGGCTGTGCTCATCTGCGCCGGCGCCCGCTGGGCGGCGGCGGTTGCAGTCAGGAGTAGACCGAGCGAGGCGATGGCGCCCGGGCGGATGTGTCTCATGGGAATCAGATCTCCGGTTAAGGTGTCGCGTCGAGTGATCTCGCCGCTTCCAAGTGAAGGATACCGTGGATGAACTTGAGGTCAAACGCCGAGCAGTCAATACACCGGCAGCCCACGCTGCGCAGCGGTGGTCCAACGGAGGGCGGAATCGTCCAACCAGGCTACTTGTGCGTTTCCGGGAGCACCCCGAACT
>JASFTY010000238.1:0-6212 GCA_050050535.1 Gemmatimonadales bacterium
CTGACCGTGCTCGCGGTGGGGATTCTGGGACTCTCGGGGACGGTCGGCGTGGTGGCTTCGAGGATGAGCGCTTCACTCCTGGAGACCCGCGTGACGGCCCGCGCACAGGCCGAGCTCGAGGGCCTGCTCGCTCGCGCGACCGAGCTGCCTGCGCAGGGAGAGCGCCGGCAGGGTGGTCTGGAGGTCAGCTGGCAGGTCGGCGGGGGTGATCTAAAGGAGATCCGCGTCGTCGTTCGCGGCCGGCTCGCCGGTTCCGAGGTTGCCGATACCGTGGTCACCTTGGTGGGTCCGAGATGAGCGTCCGGCGGGCGGGCCTCGGCCGGCGGCTGCGCCCTTCCGGCTATTCGCTGGTCGAGATCTCAGTCGTCCTTTTTCTGTTCTCGCTGCTCACGGCATCGGCCTTCGCCGTACTGTCGAGCCAGCGCCGGTTCTACGCCACCCAGCTCCAGGTCGCAGCGGTGCGCGACGAGGCTCGGGTGGCGTTGACGGTTCTGAGCGTCGAGCTCAGGGCGGCGAGCCCGGTGGCGGGGGACCTGTACGCGATTGCCGCCGACAGCGTGGCGCTTCGCTCGTACACGGGGTTCGGCGTGGTCTGCGGCGTGAGCGGGGACGAGATCGCGCTGCGGCGGATCGCAGGGACCTTTCCGGGATCGCCCCACGACAGCGTTCTCGTGTTCCTGAGACGCGACGTCGCCGCGGGCCGGGACGGTCGCTGGGGCGGAGCGGCGGTCGCGGGGGCGCGGGATGCGACGAGCGGTCGCTGCCCGGACGGGGGCCGGCCCGACCGAGTCCTGCGGGTGGGCGGGCGGCTCGACGGCGCCGTCGCCGGTGCGGCGGTGCGTGGCTTCCGGCCTTACGTCTATCGGCTCTACGCGGGGACCGACGGCCGCTGGTGGCTGGGACAGAAGCTGCGCCGCGGCCGCTTCCAGCCTGTAGCGGGCCCCTTCGCCGACCCGGCGGCCGGAGGGCTGCGGTTCGAGTTCTTCGACGGCGGCGGCGAGCCGACGGCGGATACGCGCGCCGTCGTTCGAGTGCGTGTGTCGGTGCTGGCGCAGAGCCACCGACGCGTTCCGGTAAGAGCGGGATCACGCTTTCTCCACGACTCTCTGTCCACCGTCGTCTTGCTCAGAAACTCGTGCGGCGCCGGGGCCCGGTTAGACGGGTGCAGCAGTTGGCCTTGACGGCGCGGCCGAGACGGGGCGGGGCCTGGTCGGGCGATCGCCGCGGGCTCGCTCTGCTGGTCATGGTCTTCGCCATCGTCATCGTTGCGGCCGTGGTGTCGATCGGCTACCTGGCGGCGGGGCAGCAGTTCCGCGTCGGCGTCGCCGGTCGGCAGGGCGTCGCGGCCTTCTTCGCCGCAGAGGCAGGGCTCGACGCCGGGCTAGCGGGTTGGGACACCGCGACGGCCACGCTCCAGCCGGGCGCCACCAGACCGCTGGCGTTGGGGCGCTTGGCTACGGGCGCCGCCTACGACGTCCGGCTCACTCGCCTGGACGCCGGCTCCAATGAAGGTCGTGCCCACTATCTCATGGTCTCGACCGGGCGCGCCCACGGACCCTGGGGCGGCCGCCGCCAGGTCGCTCTGTTCCTGCAGGCGCCGAGCACGAGCGGTCCCTGTTGTGTCGCGGCGCTGGCGACGCGCGGCGATCTCACCGTCGGCGATGCGGCCGCGATCTCGGGGTTCGATCGAGTACCCGAAGCCTGGGCTTCTGTGCCCGGAACCTGCACCGCCGCTGCGATGAGCTCCGGCCCGGCGGTCGCCTTCTACGGCGACGGCTCGCTCACCGAGAGCGCCGGCGCTGCGGTCCGTGGCCGGCCCCCGACTCGACACCTCGCCGACGACCCGACCGGTTGGCTCGCTGCGGCCGATCGCTGGTTCGCCGACCTCGCCAGGCTGGCCGATCGCCGCATCCCGGGAGGTGCCGTTCTCGAGCGCATCGAGCCGGCGCTCGGACCCCAGCGGACTTGCGACCGGCTCGCTCCTGGTAACTGGGGCGCGCCCGATGATCCCGGCCACCCTTGCTTCGAGTTCCTGCCGATCATCTACTCGGAGGCTGACCTGCACATCGCTGCCCGAGGCAGCGGCCAGGGCGTCCTGTTGGTCGAGGGTGACCTGGCGATCGACGACGGCTTTCAGTTCTCCGGCGTCGTCGTCGTCCGTGGCTCGCTGAAGCTCCGGGGCAGCCACAGCCGGCTGCGCGGCGCGGTCATCGTCATGAACGCCGATCTCGAGGTCAGCGAGGTGACTGCAGGGGCCCGGATCGACCTCTCCAGCTGCCCCTCCCACCGGGCGCTCCGAGGCCCGAAACTCTATTTACCGCACCCCCTTGCGGAATTTGCCTGGTTAGAGATATTGGAGTAAGGTTACGCCCGGGTAGCCGGGTCTTACTCCCCCCGTCGTAGTTGACAAAGTGACCGCGGGGGGCTATCATACAGAGCCCTACCCCTAGGTCCCACTACAGCTTAGTCACCTTCGCTTTCACCGTCGCATGAGGTCGAGGGAGCTTTCACCTTAGGAACCTAGCCTTTCGACAACTATGCCTCTCTTCGGAATGGGCCGCAGCAAGCGGACCGTAGGACTCGACATCGGTAGCGGCTACATCAAGCTGGTCGTCATGCAGCACGGCAAAGGCCGCCCGCGCATCGTCAAGGCAGCGGCGACCCCGTTGGTCGCTGACGCTATCGTCGAGGGCGAGGTCATGGACCCGACCCTGGTGGCCAGCACGATACGCTCGCTAACCGAGACCGCGGGGGTGAAGGACAAGAAGGTGGTGACCGCGGTTGGCGGCCGCGACGTCATCATCAAGCGGATCCAGATGGATCGGATGAAAGAGTCCGATGCCCGCGAGGTGATCCGCTGGGAGGCCGAGCAGCACGTGCCCTTCGACATGGAAAGTGTCGAGCTCGACTTCCAGATCCTCGATCCGATGGACGAGGGACTGCAGATGTCCGTGCTGCTCGTGGCCGCCAAGCGTGAGCTGGTCGAGAACAAGGTCGCGCTCCTCCTCGACGCCGGCCTCGAGCCCGAGGTCATCGACATCGATGCCTTCGCCCTCCACAACGCGTTCGAACTGAATTACCCCGAAGCCATGACAGGCGTCGTCGGTTTCGTCAACATCGGACACGAGACCACGAACGTGAACCTGCTGGAGAACGGCGTTCCCGTCCTCACCCGTGACCTCGCCTTCGGGACCCGGCGACTCCGCGAGAGCCTCCAGCGCGAACGCAGCCTCACCGCCGATCAGGCCGAGGATGTCCTGGAGGGTCGAGCCAGCGATCCCGAGCTCGAAGATTTCATCGGCCATCGGGCCGAGGAGGTCGCGCTCGGCGTCGAGCGAGCCGCCGCCTTCCTCCAGGCGAGCTCCACTCAGGCCGGCCTGTCCAGGATCTACGTCTGCGGCGGTGGCGCACGTGTGCTCCGTATGGCGGAGGCCTTGGCCGACCGCCTGCAAGTCCCCGCCGAAATCGCGAATCCCGTTCAGCGCGTCGACGTCGATCCGGGCGCCTTCGATCTGATCTCTATCGCCGACATGGGCCCGATGCTCATGCTCCCGGTCGGCCTCGCGCTGCGGCGCGCCGCGTGATAGACGCGACTGACATTGACCTCAACCCCGGACGGATGCTGAGATGCTGGCCTTGATCGAGATGAACCTCCTCCCCGGCGGAAAGCGGGGAGCAGTGCGGCAAAAGGGCGGACGCAAACCGTCCCTCCCGAAGTTCGAGGGGCTGCGCGACATGATCAAAGGCGATCCCTGGGTCATTGGAGTGGCCGTCCTCGCGATCATCGCTGCGCTCCATCTCGGATTCACCTGGTTCACGCAGGGCATCTCGCTCAGCGGGATCGAGGAGGACCTCGTCATCCAGCGTCAGGACTCGGTCCGCTATGCCGAAGCTATCGCCGCCGCGGATAGCCTCCAGGCCCGTGCCGATACCCTGCAGCAAAAGGAAGCCATCATCCGCGAGATCGACTCCGATCGCTTCGTCTGGCCACACATCATGGACGAGGTCAGTGAGGCCCTGCCCGAGTACACCTGGCTCACGAACATGGCCCAGACCGCCGGCACCGGCAGCAACATCGAGTTCCGGATCGCCGGGATGGCCGGGCAGACCCCGGCACTCACTCGCTTCATGCGTAACCTCGAAGACTCGCCCTTCATTCAGGACGTCCGCTTGACCTCGGACGACCAGATACAGCAGGGGGCGAGGCTCGTTCACAGTTTCGTACTGACGGCTCGCTACCAGATCCCGGATCCCGCCGTGATCGTAACGGAGCCGATCATCCTGGCAGGGGAGTAGAGCCGTGGCCCTACTACCGGCTGATCCCAAAGGACGAAAGCAGGCTCTGATCCTGATTATGGCTCTCGTCGCCGCGGGGTGGTACGTCGGGAAGATGTACGCGCTCGACCCACGGCAGACAGAGCTCAACATCCTCCGTGGCCAATTGGAGAACCTCGAGACACAGAACCGGCGCTCCCGGGCCCTGGCGGCTCGCAGGGATGATCTCAACACTCGCATGGAGCTTCAGGAACGCCAGCTCAGGATCTTCGAGGAGTTCATCCCGGAATCGGAGGAGGTCGCCGAGCTGCTCGACGCCATCACCGCCGAGGCGCGGCTCACCGGTATCGTACCCCAGAGCTTCCACCCCCAGGCCGATGAGCCAGGCGACTTCTACACCAAGCGGACCTGGGAACTCACTCTACTCGGCGAGTATCACGACATCGGCAGGTACCTGGCGCGCGTCGCCTCCCTGCCGCGGATCATCAAGCCGGCGAACGTGAGCATCGGGTTGGCGCCGCGCAGCCGCGCCACCCGGGACATGATCGCTCCGCTCGAAGTCTCATTGAGAATCGAAACCTTCGTACTCGGAGGCCTGGCCGGCGAGCAGCCGGAGGAAGGCCAGGGAGCGTCCTAAAGTGGCTAACGCCGTTCTGATACTCGTCTCGGCGCTTGCCAGCTCGGCGGGCGGCCCATCGCCCGACCCGCTGGCGGTCCAGGACTCCGCCACCGCCGGCCAGGCGTCCGAGCAACAGGCCATATACCGGCGCGAGAAGTTCGTCTATCCGTCGGACAACCGCCGTAATCCGTTCGTCAGCCTGGTCGGGCCCGAGGTCGATTCGGGCCCCATCTTCGAAGACCTCGACCTGGTGGGGATCATCTTCGGAGGCTCGGCTGGCAGTGTCGCCACGGTCATCGACCGCGCGACCGAAAAGCGATACCGCGTGCGCCGCGGCGACACGATCGGCTCCGCGCGCGTGGTCGAAATCCGGCCCGACGCAGTCGTCTTCCAGGTCACCGAGTTCGGCGTGACCCGCAGCGAGACACTGCGTATCAGGCGAGGTGAAGAACAGGAGGAGCAAGGATGATGCTCCATACGCTGTTGTTCTTGTGGGCAGCGGCAGGAGGCGACGACCCTGCCAACGTGACCGAGCTCCGGGTCGTGCCCGCGAGCGCCGGCTATACAGAGGTCGTCGTCCGCATGAGCGGCGAAGTCAGCTACTCCGACTTCCTGCTCACCGACCCGCCCCGCTTGATCGTTGACCTCAAAGGCGCCCGTCACGCCCTGCCCAGGGACAACTTTGAGGACATCAATCGCGGCGGCGTGATCCGCGTCCGCACGAGCCAGTTCCGAGACGATGTGGTCCGCATCGTCGTCGAACTCTCGGAGCCGACAAGCTACACGCTCGTCCGTCAAGGCGGCGAAATCAGAGTCTCCTTCCCCAACCTCGCGGGCGTCGCCTTCGACTCGTGGGGCAGCGAGCTCGGCTCGCCGGCCACCGCAGTGCCCGAGCCCGCTCGACCGGCTGCGCCGGCGCCTGAACCCCGGGATCGCACAGCCGCTCCGCAGGAGGACCCGCAGTTCCAGACTCGGGCCAGCCCCGTGAGCCAGATGCCCCGCATCACCGTCACGTTCGAGAACACCGACATCCGTGACGTTCTGAACAACTTCGCCGACTTCACCGGCAAGTCGTTCGTGCCCGGCGCGGGGGTCGAGGGCAGTGTCACGGCCAACATCCGGAACCAGCCGTGGGACCTGGCGCTCCGGGCGATCCTCGAGGCACACGGCCTGACGGCCGTCGAAACGTCAACCGGGATCATCCGCGTCGACCAGCTCCAGAACCTGCAGGACCGACAGGCGCTGATCCAGCTGGAGACCCAAATCCTCAAGGTCAACTACGCGCCGGTCGAAGAGGTCGCCGCCGCCCTCGAGCCCG
>JASFTY010000239.1:0-6135 GCA_050050535.1 Gemmatimonadales bacterium
GCCGCCCCGGTCCCGGTACCGCCACCGAGCCCGGCGGTCACGAACACCAGGTCGGACCCACGCAGCACCTGCACGACATCGTCCTTGTTCTCGTCGATGGCCTGACGGCCGATCTCGGGTCGCGCGCCCGCCCCGAGGCCGCGCGTCAGCTTCTTGCCGATCTGGACCTTGACCGGGGCGCGCGTGTTGGCGAGCGCCTGTGCGTCGGTGTTCACGGCGATGAACTCGACGCCGGGCAGGTCTTCCTCGATCATTCGGTCGACGGCGTTGTTGCCGCCGCCCCCGATACCGATGACGCGCATGGTCGCCGAGCGCGCGCCGCCCTCTGCCAGCTCGAATCGAATCATCCTCTTCCCCTCCCCGTTCATACGTTCTGTGTTCCTACGTCATGCAGCGGTCCGACTTGGGAATTAGGCAATCGGTGATCATGGGGACCAATAGAACAAGCGACTGATGAATTGCGAATCGAACAGATCAATTCATAATTCGAATGTTCGATTGTTCCATTGATCCTCATGATCTTGGATTCCCGAATTCCCAGCTAAAAAAACTCCTTGAGCCATCCGCCTACTTTCGACAGCGCCCGCAGCGTCGGGCCGCGTCCATTGCTCAGATCTTCACGAATCCGCCCAACCCCGAACAGCATCAGCCCCGCCGCGGTGGCGAACTTCGGCCGACGCACCGAGTCGGCGAGCCCGGTGAGCCCGGCGCCCGGCGCACCGCAGCGCACCGGCATCGAGAATATCGACTGCGCCACGTCGAGTGTGCCTTCGAGACTGGCACCGCCACCCGTAAGGACGACACCACCGCCCAGCCGGTGTGCGTAGCCGGCGCGATCGATCTCGTGGAGGACTAGCGTCAGCACCTCGTCCATCCGCTGTTCGATGATGTGTGCCAGCAACTCACGCGGCATGTGCTTGCGGGCTCCGGGCGCCGGCCCGGGGACCTCGATCGACTGCTCCGGATCTGTCAGCCGAATCGTGGCCACGCCATGGCGCTCCTTCACCCGCTCGGCCTCGGCGTACGGGATGCCGAGGCCTTTCACCAGGTCGTTGGTGAAGCTCACGCCGCCGCACGGCACGATCGAGACGTGGCGGATCTTGCCCTCGTGGAAGATCGCGATCTCGGTCGTGCGGCCGCCGATCGAGACGACCGCGGCACCGACCTCGCGCTCCTCGGCCGTCAGCACGCTGAGTCCAACCGCGAGAGGCGTGAGCACCAGCTGGGCGACCTCGTAGCCGGCGCGGGCGACGGCCTTGCGCAGGTTGCGGGCCGCGGCGCCCGAGGCGAGGACCATGAACACGTCGGCCTCCAAGCGGGTGCCGATCATCCCCACAGGCTGCTGGATGCCGCCGCGATGATCCACCGAGTAGTCCTGCGGAATGACGTGCAGCAGCTCCTTGTCGGGCGGCACGACGACGGCGCGGGCTACCTCGTGGACCCTGTCGACATCGGTCTCGCTGATCTCGTCGCCGCCGATCGCGACGATGCCGTTTGAGGTACTGGTTTGCACGTACTCGGCGGAGATGCCGACGTAGAGGCCGCGCGGCTGCATTCCGGCCATCAACTCGGCCTGCTTGAGCGCCTGGCGGATCTCGTCGGTCGTCTCCTCGAGATTGCTGACGGCGTCGCGGCGGATTCCGCTCGGCTTCACCTGACCGACGCCGAGGACCTTGACCTGCGCCGGGCCGTCGCCCTCGAGGATGAGTTCGCCGATCACGGCACAAGTCTTGGTCGACCCGATGTCGAGCGCACCGATGAGATAAGGCGTAGCAATCATGGCTGTCCTCTCCGGACCACGATTTGGCCGGCGTAACGCGCCTCGACCAGTTCGGCAGCGATATCGCGGCCCCTCAGGTCGGCGAGCGTGGCACGCACGCGGCGCGCGAGTGACTCGTCGATCACGGCGGGCACGGCGAGCCGACTCGCGGGTTGTGACATGACCAGGTTCATCATCAGCCCTTGGCCGTCGACCAGGTGGAAGTCCGAGACCAGCGCCGCCAGGCCCGGGTCGACCTCCAGTAACTTCCGGAATATCTCGAGCGCATGGAGCGCCGGTCCGACGCGAAGTCGCGTCGAATCGGACGTCAGCGCGACATCCATCGTCAACAGCGGCAGGTCGAGCGATGTCCCCGCCGGGTCGATGGGCAGCAGAGTCCCATCGCCGAGCACGGCGCGGAGCTCGGGGGTGCCTGCGAGGGCAACCGGCTCGAACTCGCGCACGACGATGCGTAGCGCGTGGAAGCCCGATCGATGAACGCGGACCTCCTCGATCACCGGGTGCCTGAGCAGCCGCTGCTCGACATCGGAGAAGTCGTCCCACACCGAGCGGTCCGAGCCGATCGCCGCCAGTCGCAGGACCGAGTCGGGTGCGAGCCAGCGTGACCCGACCACCTCGACCCGGCGCACAGCGAAGTACTCGAACCGTGCCAGCAACCGACCTCCCCACATCCAACCGGCGAACCCTCCGGCCATCGCCAGCAGGCCGACGACGTAGGCCGCCCGCGGTAGCGCGCTGCGCCCCTTCATCGCACCGCCCCCAACTCGCGCAATACGTCTTCCGCGAAGCCCCAGAACTGGATCTCGGGCTCGAGGGCGATTCCCGTCTGCTCGAGGACCCGCCGACGTGTCTCGATCAGCAGGTCGACCACGTCCTGGGCCCGGGCGTCTCCCAGGTTCACGATGAAGTTCGCGTGTTTCTCCGATATCTGTGCGGCGCCGCGACGCGCACCACGCATACCCACCTGGTCCACCAGCTGCCAGGCGGAAGGCCTCGGCGGCTCGGGGTTCTTCCAGGTGGATCCGCAGGTCGGCAGATCGTAGACCTGCGACCTGAGCTTCGCTTCCCTGCGGCTCAGGTGCTCCCGCTCGATCCGCTCCGGGTCGCCGGGCGGCGCATCGAGCTCGCCGTGCAGAAAGACCGCCTGTGGCTCGAAATCGATGCCACGGTATCGGGGGCTCACGTCTCCCCTCGTCACCCGCTTCACCGTCCCGTCCGGCCACATTGCATCCGCCCACAGGGTGTGTCCCCAGATCCCTTCGTCGGCGGTCCCGGCGTTCATGCGCAGCGCACCGCCCATCGTCCCGGGAACCGCCTCGAGGATCCAGAGTCCGGAGCGGCCCGAGCGGCGCGCCGCCTGCACGACCGTTGAGATCGGCGCCGCGGCCCCGAAGCGGATCGTGCGCTCGAGCAGCTCGTGGACCGCGAACTCACCCTGCAGCTGCAGCACGGGTGCGCCGGGCCCGCTATCGGAGATCAGCACGTTGGCGCCACCCCCCAAGACGAGCACGCGCTCGCCGCTGACTTCCGCCAGCAGCGCACGCAGGTCTTCTTCGGAGCCCGCCCTCGCGTAGGCGGGTGCCGGGCCGCCGATCTTCCAGCGCGTTAGGTCGGCCAGCGGCACGTCAGTCATCCACACGCTTCCGCCCCAGTTCGTCCAAGAGTGCGTGGGCGACGCTAGTGATGTCACCGGCGCCGAGCGTAATGAACACGTCGCCGTCTTGCAGGGCACGCCGCAGCTGCCCGATCAGATCACCGAGGTCCTCTGCATATCGCACTCGTTTTTCATCCGCGAACCGACGAGCCGCATCGACGACCAGCCGTGCGGAGACGCCGGGTATCGGCTGTTCGCGGGCCGGGTAGATCTCGGTGACGAACACCAGATCGGCGTCGGCCAGCGTCTCGCCGAACTCTTGTGCAAAAGCACGAGTACGGGTGTAGAGGTGCGGCTGGAACGCGACGACCAGCCGGCGGCCGGCGAACGCCTGGCGTGCCGTCTCCAGCGTGGCCGCGACCTCGGTGGGGTGATGAGCGTAGTCGTCGATCACCGTAACGCCCGCCGCGACACCTAGATTCTGGAAGCGCCGCTCGACACCGGTGAAGCCGGCGAACACAGGCGCCGCCGCCTGCGGATCGAGCTCGAGCGCCATCATGACGGCGAGGACGGCGAGCGCGTTCCGAAGATTGTGCGGCCCGCGCAGGGCGAGCTCGAACGTGCCCAGGCTGCGGCCGCCCCAGTTGGCGGTGAACCGAGTGTACTCGGGTTCGTAGCTTACCGCTCTGGCACGCAGCACCGCATCATCGCCGATGCCGTATCCGACACCGCGGTCGGCTGCTACAGCGAGTCTGCGCCGAGCGCCGGCGTCGTCGACACAGGCAATCACATGACCGTCGCCGGCAACATGACTCACAAACTCATCGAACGCCGTTTCCATCTCCTCGAAGGTGGCGTAGGTATCGAGATGCTCCGCCTCGACGGACGTGATCACTGCAACCTGGGGCCAAAGCGACAGGAACGAGCGGTCGTACTCGTCCGCCTCCACCACGAAGGTCATGCCGCCGATCCGGGCGTTGCCGCCCCACGCCGGCACACGGCCACCGACGAGCGCCGTGGGATCGACGCCCGCCGACTCCAGCGCCATCGCCGTCAGAGCACTTGTCGTCGTCTTGCCATGCGTACCGGCGACGGCGATCAACGATCCAGCGTTCACCAGCCCAGCCAGCGCGTCGCTCCGCCTCAGCACCGGCGTGCCCCGGGCACGGGCCCGGTCCAACTCGGGATGGTCCGCCGGGACCGCCGCCGTGTGAACCAGAGCGGCCTGCCCGTCCGCATGATCCGGACTGTGCCCCTCGTGGATCTTCATTCCCCGCCGCTCGAGGTCAGCGGTAATCGCGCTGCGCTCACGATCGCAGCCGCTGACCACTGCACCGCGCGCCGCCAGCAACAGAGCGAGCCCGGCCATCCCGGCACCGCCGATACCCACGAGGTGGATGGCGGCGCCGCTCGCAGCCAGCTCGGCCAGTCCGTGCGCCTCAGTCAACGGTCCTCCATCAGGCGCCAGAGGTCGGCGGCGATCTCGTCCGCGGCTCGCGGGTTGCCGCGCCCCTCTGCAGCCCGGCTCATACTAGCGAGTCGCTGCGGCCAGCCGAGCAACTCGACGATGGTGTGCCACAGCACCACCGGGTCGCGCCTCATCTCGAGCTCATCCACCACGATAGCGGCGCCGGCTTCCTCCATGGCCACGGCGTTGCAGCGCTGGTGATCGGCCGCCGCGTGGGGTAGCGGTACCAGCACGGCCGGCACGCCCCAGGCGCAGAACTCGGCCAACGCCAATGCACCGGCGCGTGACACAGCCAGCGTGGTCACCGACAGCGCCTTCTCCATCTCGGCGATGTATGGCAGCGTTCGGACGGCGACTCCGCTACCCAGCCTCGCCAGGCGGGCTGAGATCGCGGCGTGATGGGTCGGACCCGTCGACCAGAGGAGCTGCGCGTCGGGCGGCAGTGCGGGCAGTTCGCCGTTGTGCACGGCCTCGATCGCGGCGACCAGCGCCTCGTTGATCGGCGCGGCGCCCTGGCTGCCACCGACGATCAGGACGACACGTCCGGGCGCCAGCCCGTATTCCGCCCGCACCGATTCGGGCTGCGGCCGCTGGTCCGGCCAGCGTATCGGGTTACCGTGAACGCGTACGAGCGTGTCACGTCCCGGCCACAAGTTCTTCATCGCCTCCTCGTAACCCAGGTGTAGCTGGTCCACATAGGGCGCCAGCCAGCGTGTCGTGAGACCCGGATAGCTGTTCTGCTCCTGCAGTGCCGCAGGCAGGCGGCGGACGAGCGCCCAGCCGACGACCGGTCCTGCAGCGTAGCCGCCTGTACCAACCACCAGGTCGGGAGCGAACGAATCGAGAAGACCGCGGATCTCGCGGCTCGCCGCCACCGCCGAGCGTAACAGCCGCCAGTTCTGCCACGGACGGTTGCGGCGAATCGGCTCGAGAGGCAGGAGGCGATGCGGGATGCCCCGCTCAGGAAGCACGCGAGCCTCGATCCCTCTCTGGGCGCCGACCAGCAGTATCTCGATCTCATTGCGCGCCGACCTCCTCAGTGCTTCGGCCAGGTTAAGGGCCGGGTATAGATGCCCGCCGGTTCCTCCGCCAGCGATGATCGCACGAAATCCCACGTCATCACGCCCGCCAGCTGCCGATGTTCAGGAGGATGCCAACCGCTGCCAGGCAGACTACCAGACTCGATCCGCCGTAGCTGATGAACGGAAGCGTCACCCCTGTTGTCGGCAGCAGGCCTAAGGTCACGCAAATGTGAATCAAGGCGCTGCCCACAATCAGCGCCGTAAGGCCCAC
>JASFTY010000240.1:0-6121 GCA_050050535.1 Gemmatimonadales bacterium
CTGGAGATATACGAGGAGTACACGACGAGCTATCCGGACGACGCCTTCGCCCAGATCAACTACGCCGTCCTGCTCTCGCAGGCTGGACAGCAAGAGCGGTCGTCAGAGCTGTTCAACGAGCTGAGACAGCGTGGGGACTACACGTTCGCGGAATGGAACGAGCTCGGCGTAGGCCTGCTACGCGTGGGCGCCTTCGCCGAGGCGGTCCTCGTCTTCAACCGGGCCCGCCAGTTCGACCCGCTCAACAAGTACGTCATGGCGAACCTGGTGGACGCCCAGGTGGAAGCACGGATGTACACTGAGGCTTTGCCCCTCGCCGACACGCTGGTCAAGTGGTATCCCTACGCGAGCGCCCAGTACGGCCCGCTCGCCAACTGCCTGTCGAGGACCGGTAGGGCCGGCGATGCGCTGACCACTCTGCAGGTCAGAGAATCCCTGCCGTTCGTGTTCGACGGCGTCAACTTGAGCCGAGCCGGTGACGTCATGTATGTCGTCGCAGGCCAGGTCATCGGGCGCGGCGGCTTGGTCGGTGAGAGAGTCACTATCCCGTTCGAGTTCCTGGGCGAGAACGGCGATGTGGTTGCCACCAGGGAGCTCGAGCTGCTGGTGCCGCCGGCCGACGTGGGCCGTGCGATCCGCCTGGAGCTGGAGTCCGAGACTCCAATCGTCGGCTTCCGCTACAGCCGGGTAGAGAACTAGAGCCCGGGTAGCTGCCGGGGTCGCAGTCGTTCTCTTGGAATCATGGCTGGGCGGTTTCGAGGACTCGGGCGCGCCAGCCCGGCGGTGGCGCTCGCTCTGCTGGCAGCGGTCGCCGTCTCGCGCGCCCAGATCGATCGCTTTCCCCGCGGCGAGATCGTCGAGCGCGTCGTCTCGCTCTCCGACTCGACTCAGAGCTACGCGCTGTACCTACCGTCGCACTACGACAGCGATACGCGCTGGCCGGTCCTGATCGTCATGGACCCGCGGGGGCGCGCCCTTCCGGCGCTGCGCCTCTTCCAGGCCGCCGCCGAGCGGCACGGCTACGTCGTGCTCAGCTCCTACGATACCCGCAGTGACCAGACGGTCGACCCGAACCGGATGGCGATGTCGGCGATGCTCGACGACGTTCAGCGGACCGTCGCCGTCGATCCGCGTCGTCTCTACCTCGCCGGCTTCTCTGGCACTGCCCGGATAGGCTGGCTGTTCGCCGATCAGCTGGCGGGCCACGTGGCCGGCCTCATCGGGTTCGGGGGCGGCCAGCCGGACGGCGCTCTGCTGACGCTCCTCGATCCCGAGACCAGCTTCGGATTCTTCGGCGGTGCCGGCACGACCGACTTCAACTACGAGGAGATGCGGGCCCTCGACGAGTGGCTCGATCGCGTAGGCCTGCCACACCGCTTCCGGTACTTCGATGGGCCCCACTCCTGGCCGCCCGAGTGGCTCTGTGCCGAGGCGCTCGACTGGATGCAGCTGCTGGCGATGAAGACGCACGTGGCGCCACGGGATGACGCCTGGCTGGAGGCGAACTTCGACCTGCGCCTCGAGCAGGCGCGAGCGCTCGAGACATCGGGCGAGCTGTATGAGGCCTACGTGCGCTACCAGGCGATCGCCGAAGACTTCGCCGGCCTGCTCGACATCGGCGACGTCGCGGTGAAGGCCGCAGAGCTGGAGACGCACAGGAGCGTCCGCAGGACCGGCGCGCGCATCGACGACCTGACCGAGTGGCAGAACGATTACGACGAGCGGACCCTCTTTCCGTTCGTCGAGATGTATCGGACCAGTCGGGAACTGCCATCGCTTGAAAGGGCCGTAAGGCAGCTCAGGATCGAGGAGTTGCAGCGCCGGGCGGCGGAGAACAGCGATCGGCTCGAGGCCGAGGCGGCCACGCGCCTGCTGGAGCACGTATTCATCGGCATGGCCTACTATGAACCGGAGGACTTCATGGGGCGCGGTGAGTTCGAGCGGGCGCTCGGCAGCGCCCTGATCGCCGGCCGGATCAAGCCGGAACACCCCTACGTCTGCCGCAGCGTGGCGCGCGCCCAGGCTCGGCTGGGCCGGGTGGAGGAGGCGCTGCAGGCCCTCGAGTGCCTCGCAGCCGCCGGTGCCACGAGCGCCGCCTCCCTGGAGGGTGACCCGCATCTGGAACCGCTCCGCGATGAGCCCGGATACCGCGAGATCTTGAGCCGCCTCGAGGGCGGTTACCGCGAACGCTAGAGCGCCGCCCGCCTAGTTGCCGACCGCGATCGAGCGCACGCTGGTCAGTGTCTCCCTGCCGGACGGGGTCACCTCGAGCTTGAGAGTGTACTCGCCGGCCCGGAGATCGGCGGGCAGGTCGATGGCCAGCGAACGTGCCAGGATAGCCGTCGGAGAGGGCACCGCCTCCCGCCAGGCTAGGGTCAGCGGCTGCTCCCGGCTCGCCAGCCCGAGCCACTCGACCGCTTTGCGTAGCCAGCCCGCGCCCTCGGCCGCCAGCGTCAGAGAGACCGCGAGCGCTTCGGTACGTGGGCCGAGGCCGTACACCTCCCAGTAGACTGCCAGCCGCTCGCCGGGGTTCACCCGCCGCAGCGGGCGCGCCAGTGGGACTGCCGCGGCCAGCGAGTCCGGCAGTGTGTCGGCCCGCTCCAGCAGCAGCAGATCGGACAGCGCCAACAGCCCGGCGGGCACCTTTGCCAGTCGGAGCCCGTAGCGGGATCGTGCTGCCCGGCGGTCGGCACGCGATAGCATCTCCAGGCTCAGCAGTGTGGGTGTGGCTTCAACGGCGACGGCGAGCACACCGGCAGCGATGCCCCGGCGGCCGGCGGCGGCCGGGTCCGAGACGGGATCCGGCGCGAGGATGAGCGCAGCCTCGTAGCTGCTGGTGTCGACCGGTAGCTCGGCGACGAGTTGAAAGGCCGCCACGATGATGGCCGAGTCGCCGCGCGGGAAGACCGCCAGCTGATGGTCCAGCGCCTGGAACGACGATGCATAGGTCGGCGCGTAGACCGACCTCGGCGTCTCGCTGTCGAGTTGCCAGGTGTCGCGCCGCAGCCCGTCGACCTCCCGCACAAAATCGATCACCGGCGCGAACTGCCGGCTGTGCTGTGGGTTGTAGCTCACGATCTCGTCACGGATGCCTCCCGTCCCCGTAGCGTACGAGACCCGCTCGAATCGCCCCGGCCACCCGTAACGCACCAACAGCTCCCGCAGATCGGAGCCCCACGGCGTGCCGAACGCCGAGCTCGCCCCGTTCTGCATGCGGTCCAGCGTCCGCCTGGCGAAGTGTTCCGTCCGGCGGTCGTTCGCCGGCAACACGTAGAGTGGATCGGCGAGCCACCAGAACCGCGCTTCGATCTCTGCGCGCTCCTCGCAGCTGAGTCGACTGTAGTGCCGCCGGACACCGTCGCTGAGGAGATCGGTGATGTCGGTCCACCGGCATCTCTCTTCCTCGGGCATCGAGGACAACGCGTCGCTAAACGCCGAATCGGCCGCGGCGAACTCGCCGGCGGAATGGAGGGCGTAGCCGTGCAGCGCCGTGCACCACCAGCCGGCGACGGCGCGGCAGGCGCGCGCCGCCTGCCGCGCCTCCCGACGGCGGCCCGCCTCCACCAGGTATCTCACGCGTTGCCCGGCAATCCACTCGTCACCCGGTAGCGAGCGGGCGGCTCGGTCGAGATGCACCAGCAGCTCGTCCCGGGCCGCCTCGACTTCGGCAGGCTCGGGATGCGGCTCCCCCTCGTCGTCGCCATGCCGAAGACAGTAGCGGCCGATGATCTCGTGGCAGCGCCGTCCCGGGCTGCGCGCGCCCCGGTACAGACGACTGCGTCTCAGCCGCTCGAACCGCGACTGCTGCGAGCGGACGCCCTCGAGCACTCGTTGCGAGTCGACCTGGGTCGCGATGCGCGACCTGGCCGCCGAGATCGGGCGCCCGCTCGACAGGCCTTGTTGGCCGGCAGGCGGAAAAGGGTCGCGCCACACACTTGCGCTCAGCGCGAGGAGCTGAACGGCGATCAGCGGCGACAGCAACGGTGCGATCGGGGCGAGGCGTATCACGCTCTTAGGATAGCCGAGCGCGAGCCGCCGAACCAGGGTCGTAAAGACACTCTA
This sequence comes from Gemmatimonadales bacterium, assembly GCA_050050535.1. Lineage (GTDB taxonomy): Bacteria > Gemmatimonadota > Gemmatimonadetes > Palauibacterales > KS3-K002. The sequence continues at coordinate 4,063 of JASFTY010000240.1, forward strand.
TACAAACCGTCCAAGAAAATTCTTGACAGGCGAACGCAGTGTTCCTATAGTGGACTCGTATTCGATCCCCATCGTCGCTGCGAGCCAGCGGACGTGCAAACGTCCGGGTCTATATAGATCCCGTAGTCACGTGAACAGAGCAACCGAAGGGAGGTCTGCGGCGAAGATTACTTTGTTTATCCCCTAAAGTTTAGTCTGCGAGTCATCCCACGCTTGCTACGGTGGCGATGTGGCGTGTTCACCACTGTCCAGTCGCCCCCTTGCCCAGGGTGAGCGGTAGTTAGCCGTCTTGCTTGCGGCAAGAATGTGAGCGCGACCCTGCCTGCGCGCTCCGTTCGTCAATCTTCATCCGTCGACCCAGTCGAGCCTCGGCCACTGGCCATCCGGCCCGCATCGGCTGACGGCTCGGGTCAACCTCGCACGGAGGAGGTAGCGAGCATGAATCTGAAAGACTTTTGGACACGTCTGCCGATCGCGGCCCTGTTCGCGGCAGGTGTCGTCTTGCTGGCCGGGGCCGGCCGGGCCAACGCCCAGGCCGTGGTCTCCGGGACGGTGGTGGACGCGGACGGCGCACCTATCGCGTTCGCGGAGATCGCGATCGAGAGACTGAATGTCGGGACGGTAGCGGCGGCGGACGGCACTTATCGCCTGCTGGTTCCGGCAGCCAGGGTGACCGGTCAGCGGGAGACGATCGTCGCCCGGGCGTTGGGCTACCGTTCTGAGACCCACGAGGTATCGCTGAGCGCCGGTGAGATCAATGTCGACTTCACCCTGGTGGTCGACCCGCTCCGCCTGGAGGGCGTGGTGGCGACCGGTCAGGCGTTGCAGACGACACGTGAGCGGCTGGGCTACACGGTCGATACGGTCGATTCGGACGAAATCGCCCAGAGCGAGGAGTCGAACGTCGTATCGGCGCTGGCCGGCAAGGCGCCCGGCGTCTGGGTGACCTCGTCGACCGGCGATCCCGGTGGTGGCGCGTTCATCAACATCCGCGGCTGGAAGACGAACCTCGATGCGAACCAGCCGCTGTTTGTTGTGGACGGCACGCCGATCGACAACAGCACGTTCTGCACCGAGGGCGGCTTCTGCTTCCAGGGTGGTACGTCGTTCCAGAACCGAGTCGCCGACCTCAACCCCGAGGACATCGAGAGTGTCGAAATCCTCAAAGGCCCGGCGGCGACCTCGATCTACGGTTCCGCCGGCGCCAACGGTGTCGTCCTGATCACGACGAAGACAGGCCGGCGCGGCGTCACTCGCTTCACGGCTAAGACCTCTTACTCGTGGGACGAGGTGAACGCCGATGTGCCGCTGCAGACGCAGTACGGTCGCGGTCGCGACGGCGCCGCCGTCGGTCAGCCCGGTGTGAACCTCTCACCCGCCAATGACTACCCCTACAGCTGGGGGCCCGAGCTGGGTCCTGACGTGCCCGTCTACGACCACTGGAACGAGGTATTCAGGACCGGTCACCAAGCCAACTTCGACATGACGCTGTCTGGCGGCGGTGATCGCACGACCTATTTCCTGTCCGGTTCGTACCTGAACCACCAGGGTCCGGTCGTGGGCAACAATAATCTGGACAAGTGGTCGGTGCGACTGAAAGCGACGCAGTGGATCCGGGACAACCTGTCGGTGAGCGGCAACTTCGCTTACACGAACCAGCGGGGCGACATGGTCCAGCAGGGGTCGAACACCAGCGGCCTGCTGCTCGCCTCGTTGCGGACCGTTCCCGAGTTCAACAACCTGCCGTACATCGATCCGGAGACCGGACTGCACCGCGCTTACCGCAACCCTAGCCCGACCTCTCTGACCGAGAGTCGCATCTTCGACAATCCGTTCTGGGTCGCCAACGAGATTCTGAACAAGACCGACGTCGGACGCACATTCGGCAACATCCGGGCGGATTGGCAGGCCCTCGATTGGTTGAACGCATCGTGGCTCGTCGGCGCCGACTACGCGAACGACGACCGCTTCACGCTATTCCCCAAGAGCTCGTCCGGCTATGTGGACGGTGCCGTATTCCGCTTCAACGCCCGGACGTTCGATATCGACAACACACTCC
>JASFTY010000241.1:0-6107 GCA_050050535.1 Gemmatimonadales bacterium
CGCCGCCGCTCTCCTCCGCAACTGCGGCGGGCGGCGCCTCCTCGATTAGCTCAAGGCCAAGTGTGCGTCCCTTCTCCACCGCCGGCACACCCTCGGCCAGCCAGACGGGCGCCGGCGCATCTTTCAGGAAGTGGTCGAAGAACTGCTGCATGCGGATCGACCAATCCTTGCGGTTCTGGTACTTGCGCAGGCCGTGCGGCTCGCCGTTGTAGTTGAGCAGCCAGACCGGTTTGTTCAATCGCCGCAGCGCCACGAAGAATTCGATCCCCTGGTACCACGGCACGGCGCCGTCCTCATCGTTGTGGATCATTAGCACCGGCGTCTCGACCTTGTCGGCCCAGAACAGCGGCGAGTTCTCGATGTAGCGCGGGCGCACATCCCAGAGCGAGCCGCCGAGCCGACTCTGGCTCCTCTCGTACTGGAACATCCGGCTGAGCCCGCTAGCCCAGCGGATACCGCCGTAGGCGCTGGTCATGTTCGCGACCGGCGCGCCGGCTTCAGCGGCGGCGAAGATGTCCGTCTGGGTCACCAGGTAGGCGATCTGGTAGCCGCCCCAGCTGTGCCCCTGCACGCCGATACGTTGCGGATCGACGAAGCCTTCATCGATCAGGTCGAGTACGCCCGAAACCACGCAGTCGAGGGCGCTCTCCCCGGGGTAGCCGACCTGATAGCGCACGTTCGGCACGAAGACGAGGTACCCGCGACTCACGTAGAACGAGATGCTGATGCTGGTGCCCGGCCCCGGCCCCCGAAAGGCGTGCAGATAATCCGACATCCGCTCGTAGAAGTACACCATCATCGGGTAGCGGCGCGTCGGATCGAAGTTCTCCGGCTTGTAGAGTATCCCCTCCAGCTCCGTGCCATCGGTCGAGTGCCAGTCCACGAGCTCGGCGCTGCCCCACAGGTACTCCACCAGCTGCGGGTTCGCATCGCTGACCTTTTGCATGTCGGCCAACGACAGGTCGCTGACCCAGAGATCAGGGAACTCCTGGAAGCTCTGCCGGGTGAGCATGACCACGTCGGCGTCGTCCGCCTTACGGGGAAAGCCGAAGCGACGGTCCGTCATGATCAGCTGCGCCGGCCGCGCGTCGCCCTGGAACCGATCCCGATAGAACCCGCTAGCCTTGGTCTGGTTGTCGAAAGCGCGGAGCAGCATCGGCTCGTCCTCGGGCAGCGCATCCTGCTCCGGGTCGAGGCGCAGGTAGCGGAACTCGAGGTCCCGTTCACGGCCGACCCCCTCGGTCAGGTTCCGCGGTGAGCGTCGCCCCCGCGGGTCGGCCGCCCAGATGTCGTGCGCGTCGTAGACCAGGAACCAACCGTCGTTCTCGGTCCAACCGGCGGATCCGTAGGCGTACGGGATGGCAGGGTGGTCGTCCTCGACATCGTGGACAGGATGCGGAATAGCGGCAGTCAGGTTCACCGGTTCACCGCCGGCGGCGGGAACGGCGAACCAGGCCCGCTCGTGGCCGCCCCACCAGGTGATGTAGCGCTCCTCCGGCGACAGATCGACGTAGCCCTGCGAGCCCTGCAGCGCTTCCAGCACCTTGCGCCGCGCGCCGCTCGCCACGTCCACGACGTAGACGTCGAAGTACCACGGGTAGTCCCAGGAGATGCGCTTCCGATACGGCAGGTCGGAGTAGCCGAGAGCGAGCTCGGCGTCGCCATCGTCCCCCACCCTCACCTCGGGCAGCGTCTTATCCGCCAGCTGGACGACGCGCCGGTCCCTGATCCGCAAGACGGCGAGATAGGTGCGGTCCAGCTCCCGATCGCGCTCGACCAGCTGCTGCGGTTGCAGCAGCGGATCGCGCCAGTTCCAGATGTCGACCTCGACCTTCTCCCAGTCGGGAGTCTCGTCCTCCGGTTCGGGCTCCGGCCGCGGCGCGGTGCCGAAGAAGAGGCGCTCGCCGTTCTCGGAGAAGCTCAAGTCGCCCTGCTCGCTGACCCACCAGCCCTGCGGTATGCCCGGCGTTCCTTCGCCCGCCACCGCCCGGGCCTCATCGCGGCCGGCGCGCCAATGAAAGAGCGTAAAGGCGGGCTGGTCCGCCTCGTAGTCGTCACGATTCGAGATGAACGCCAGCTGCCGGCCTTCCTCGTCGAAGGTCAGCCGCTTGTACTCGCCCTCCCCGGTAGCGACCGCTGCCCCTCCCCCGTCGCCGAGCCCGACGACGTAGACGCCGTCGGTCGAGCCATCCTCGCTGGAGACCGCGTAGGCGAGTCGCCCACCGTTCTCCGGGAACTCGTATTCCATGACGTTCTCGAAGCGTCGCTCTTCCCCGGTCTCGAGATCGCGCAGCACGAGGGTCGTTCCGACATCCTTCTTCTTCTCCTCCTCTTCCTCCTCTTCCTCCTCCGCCTGAGGCTCTTCGGGTGACGGCTTGGGCTCCGGCTCCGGCTCGGGCTCCGCCCCCGGTTCCGGCTCCTCCGCCTGCTCCGCGGCCTCCGCCGTATCGGCTTCCTCCTCCGCCTTCTCCAGCAGGTAGGCCAGCCAGCCGGCGGCCTCCTCCGGCAGCTTGAACGATTTCACCCGCTCGACGCGGCTGATCGCGCCGGAGTTCAGATCGAGCACGCCGAGCGAGTCCTTCGGTTCGTCTTCGTCCTCCTGCTCGGCTGCACGGACGGCTGCCAGCTCGGGCTCGATGACGAAGACCACGAAGCGGCCATCGTCGGAGAAGCGGGCGCCCTCGCCGCGCGGGATCACGTAGGACTCCGAGAGGTCGAGGCTCCGGACGTGCAGCTCGGCATCACCTTCCTGCGGCTCGAGCACGTAGAGGATCCACGCTCCGTCGTCCGACAGCCGCTGCTCGGCGATTCGCCTCCAGCTATCGTAGACCTCGTGATCGAGGGGGCGCTTGACTGTGTCCTGGGCGAAGGCTTGCTGTGAACAGAGGAGCGCGATGGCGAGTACGGCCAGCGTGCGGTACATGGTCATCCCTCCTGAAGCTGGGTATTCCTGGGCGCGCGCAACCCTGAGAAGCGCCCGGCGCGGCGCGCCGGCACGTGACGAATATGACCCTGTCGAAAGGCCGGATCGAGGATCGGCGAAGATCGCCAGCCGCTGCTACCTATCCGGCGGCGTCCGGGTCAGCCGCCAGCTGCCCGAGTCCATCACCCCACCACCCGCCTCGATGACGTACCTGCCACGCGCTACTTCCGCCTCGCGAGTCCCGCTGATCTGCGCCAGCATACCCTCGAAAGTGAACTCGGCGATGATGGAATCGGCGGTTAGGTAGAGGCTCGTCACTCGATGCTGCTCCATCCCATAGCCCTGATCGAATCGCGTCACGCCTGCCGGTTGGCCGGCTGTGTCGACGCTGAGCTCCAACTCGAGCGGGCCGTAGCCGGCGCCCCCCTCATACTCCCCGGACCACAGGCCGCCCCAGCCGGCCAGCGGGTCCGGACCCCCGCCGCCACCGAAAATCGCGCAACCTACCAGGGCCAATGCCGCGAACGCGGTCGCCAGCTTGCGCATAACGCCTCCCGTCATTGAGCAGGTCGGGGCCAATTCTATCTGGGACTCCGGATAAGATACTACCTCAGGGCACGAAGCACCCCCTCATCGCGTGTCACCTCGCTGCGAGCCAGGCCGCCCGTGCCGGGAGTCGCCGAGGTGGGTGGTCTCGCTTCGTCGACAAGTAGTCCGCTGCACCACCCGCAACAGCCCGCGGGCAGGCTGGCAGGAGAGGCGCCGGCGGGTGGCCTGCCGGGGCCTCGGCCACATAAACGCTTACAGGACAACCCGATGGACACTGTGTCCGCACGGCTGGCACGCACCGACCCGCTTCGGCGCCGGGCGCGCGCTCGACGGGACGCCTCTACCGCGCTCACCCGACGAGCTCAGCCTCCCCGCCGCCCGAGCTTCGGAAGCTCGGAGCACGGGGTCGCGGGGCCGCCAATCGGGACCCGTATTTCGCCGGCCGGCCGGGGGGTGTACCTTGCGGACGGAGAATTTCCCGACCAACGCATTTCTTACCTGGAGGGACAGATGGCCAAGCGTCTGGTATCTCTGTTGGTCCTCGCCTTCGCGCTGCTTCCATACTCAAGGCCTGCGGCGGCCCAGGAGGAGGACGAGGACCGAGCGCCCCAGCTGAACTCGGCGCTCGTCTCGCGCCTGCAGCTGCGGAACATCGGGCCGGCGCTGATGTCGGGTCGGATCATCGACATCGCCGTGGATCCGGTGGACCGGAGCACGTGGTATGTGGCGGTGGCGTCGGGCAACGTTTGGAAGACGGAGAACGCGGGGACCACGTGGCGGCCGATCTTCGACCGTTACGGGTCGTACTCGATCGGCTGCGTAACCGTGGACCCGAACAACCGGTTCGTCGTCTGGGTCGGCACCGGTGAGAACAACAGCCAGCGGAGCGTGGGTTACGGCGACGGCGTGTACAAGTCGATCGACGGCGGCCGGAGCTTCAGGAACGTGGGGCTGGAGAATTCCGAGCACATCGGGATGATCAAGGTCGACCCGCGCGATTCCGACGTCGTGTACGTGGCGGCCCAGGGGCCGCTGTGGGCGCCGGGCGGCGACCGCGGTCTCTACAAGACCACCGACGGCGGCAGGACCTGGAACCGGGTCCTGGAGATCGACGAGCACACGGGTGTCTCGGAGGTCTACCTGGACCCGCGCGACCCGGACGTGATCTACGCGGTCTCCTACCAGCGGCGCCGGCACGTGTGGACGCTGATCAACGGCGGACCCGGCTCGGGGATCCACAAGTCGACCGACGGCGGCGCGACGTGGCGTCGGATCCACAGCGGGTTGCCCGGGGGCGACCTCGGTCGCATCGGGATGACGGTCTCGCCGATGAACCCCGACGTGCTGTACGCGGTAGTCGAGGCCAGCACTCGCGAGCGTAGCGGTCTCTACCGCTCGGAGAACGGCGGCGAGAACTGGTCGCGGCAGGGCGACTACATCAGTGGGAGCCCGCAGTACTACCAGGAGATCTTCGCCGACCCGCACAAGCTCGACCGGATCTACTCGATGGACGTGCGGTTCATGGTCAGCGAGGACGGCGGCGCGACGTTTGAGCGGGTGGGCGAGCGGTGGAAGCACGTGGACAACCACGCGCTGTGGATCGACCCCGACGACCCCGAGCACCTGCTGGTCGGGTGTGACGGCGGCCTGTACGAGACGTTCGATCGCGGCCAGAACTACCGCTTTTTCGAGAACCTGCCGCTCACGCAGTTCTATAAGGTGGCAGTGAGCAACGACGAGCCGTTCTACTATGTCTACGGCGGCACTCAGGACAACAACACGCAGGGCGGCCCGTCACGCACCAACAACGTGCACGGCATCCGGAACAGCGACTGGTTCATCACACGTGGCGGTGACGGCTTCGGGCCGGCCATCGATCCCGAGAACCCGAACATCGTCTACTCGCAGTCGCAGTACGGCTACCTCGTCCGCTACGACCGCCTCACCGGTGAGGGGATCGACATCAAGCCGCGCGAGGCAGCCGAGGGGCCGCCGCTGCGTTGGAACTGGGACTCGCCGATCCTGATCAGTCCGCATTCGGCGGCGCGAATCTATTTCGGGTCGCAGATCCTGTTCCGCAGCGATGACCGTGGCGACTCGTGGCGGGCGGTGAGCCCCGACCTGTCGCGGAACATGGACCGCAACACGCTGCCGGTGATGGGGCGCATCTGGAGCGTCGATGCCATCGACAAGAACCGCTCCACGTCCCTCTACGGGTCGATCGTGGCGCTCAGCGAGTCGCCGCTGGTCGAAGGCCTGCTCTATGTCGGTACCGACGACGGTCTGGTTCAGGTGAGCGAGGACGGCGGAGCCAATTGGCGGCGGATCGACCGGGTCGGCGACGTGCCGGAGATGACCTACGTCAACGACATCGAGGCATCGCTGCACGACGCGAACACGGTCTACGCGGTCCTCAACAACCACAAGCGGGGCGACTTCAAGCCGTACGTCTACAAGAGCACGAACCGCGGCCGCTCCTGGACGTCGATCACCGGCGACCTGCCGCAGCGCGGCTCGACCTACACGATCGTTCAGGACCACGTTAACCCGAACCTGCTGTTCGTGGGGACGGAGTTCGGGATCTTCTTCACCGTGGACGGCGGTACGAGGTGGATCCAGCTGAGGGGCGGTATGC
>JASFTY010000242.1:0-6105 GCA_050050535.1 Gemmatimonadales bacterium
CCCACGGTCAGGTAGTTCTGTACCCGCGAGCCGAACTGCAGCCCCCTCAAGTGAACCAGCGTAAGCATCAGGATGACTGTTATCGCGAGGACTCTCTTTATCAGACCCGGGTCGCCCCACCCCACCAACCCCGGGAAGGCCCTGCCGAGATACTCGCTGAACCCGAGCGAGGACAACGCCAGCGGCGCCGAGAAGCCGACGAAGAACGAGACCCAGCCGGTCAGGAAGCCCAGCAGCGGATGGAACAGCGTCGAGAGATACGCGTACTCACCGCCGGCACGCGGGATCGCGGCGCCCAGCTCACCGTAGCAGAGCGCGCCGCAAAGAGCCAGGACTCCACCACCGATCCACAGGCCGATCATCAGAAGGGGGCTGCCCAACTCGCCCAGCAGCAGTCCCGAGGTCGTGAAGATCCCGACCCCTATCATGTCGGCGACGACGATATTCGTGGCTGGAAAGAGCCGCAGCTGCCTGGAGAGTTCTTGCACTCGACCGTCTCTCGTAGTGAGTCGTCCCTGGACCTCACAGATAGAGACACCCGGCTACCTCGAAGCGTTGCCCGGGCCGCCGGCACTGACGAAAAGACCTTGCGTTAATCCCGTTTTTGCTTAGTTTGGGGGGTGCTGGCCCTCCCACGGCGCCATATTCCCGGCGCCATATCCCCTGTCCCAGTACCAATACCGATAGGCTTTCCGTTCGAGTGAGCCCGCATGACCGTACCAACCGCAAGACAAGGGAGGCAAGCGTGAGCACAGCGAAACCGTTCTGGTTCACACGCGTCGCCGTCGTCGCTCTGCTGCTGAGCTTCATGGCAGCCTGCGATGACGAGACCACTGGACCCAGCTTCCAGCTCGACCCCGAGAGCACAGCGGATCTCGTAGAGGAACTGGCCGCAGACTTCTTCGTCGGAAACGACGCCGCGGGCAGCATGGAGTACTTCGGCGACTACATCAGCATGGCACTCGGCAGCGGCCCGTTGCTCAGCGCCAGTCCGCCCGCCGAGGTCGCAGGCGGGATGCCGGACCACCTGCTTCGCAATCCGGTCTACAGCGGACCGGCCACCATCCCGGCGGAGTATGAGGGCGTGACGTTCGTATGGGATGACCTGGACGGAGTATACGTGCCCAGCGAGCGGCTCGGCGCTCCGGCGAACGGGGTGCGCTTCATCCTCTACGCCGTCAACCCCATCACGGGAGAGCCGGTCACGCCGGTAACGGAGAACGAGATCGGCTACCTCGACATCAGCGACGACAGCACGTGGCCGAACATCGACATCACTGTGGAGGCGGTGATCGATGACGTCACGTTGATCTACGCGCATGTCACGGGATACTTCGGTGAGACGAGCGCCTGGCTCGACCTCGACGGCTACTTCTCCGATGGCAACGAGCAGTTACTGTTCGATTTGTATGCCAGCGAGAGCATGACCGCCTTCGTCTTCGAGTTCTCGCTCGAATACGGCGATTTCGAGGCCATCTGGGAGATGACCTACACCGAGGCCGGCCTCGACGTCGACGTGACGTTCACCGATGGTACGAACACGATCATCTTCAGCATGAGTGTCGTGGAAGACACGATCACCGACGGCACTATCACATTCAACGGCGAAGTCGTAGCCATCATCGAGGGCTACTTCTACGGCGAAGAGGCGGATGTCACGATCACGAACGCCGAGGGCGACCCGCTGACCGCGGCCGAGCTCGCCGCGCTCGCAGATGTATTCGAGGCGATGGGCGACCTCAGCGAGTTCATGGACGGTATGCTCGAGTTCGCCGTCGGTCTCGCCTATCTGAACGAGCCCATCCAGTGACCGGCTAGTTACAGCCTCACATCGGACTCGGAGAGCGGGCGGTCTTTAGACCGCCCGCTTCTCTTTTGTCGCAACGGGACCGCAACGCCAGCGCCGCGCCACGCGTCAAACTGAAGTAGAGCTCGAGCCTGACGGCGCCACGACCCTTGACAATCAAGCGACCGAGGTCCCGATGAGAAACGCACACCGGCTGTCCGCGCCGCGCGGCTCGTCCCGGCTGCTGCTCTGCGCGCTGCTGGCCGCAGGCCTTCAACCGTCGGAGCTCGAGGCTCAGCGACGCAACCGCGACAGCTGGCAGCGGGTGCCGGACGTCATCGCGGCGCTGGCGATCGGCGCGGGGAGCCGTGTGGCTGACGTCGGCGCGGGCAGCGGCTACTTCACGGCGTACCTTGCCCGGGAGGTGGGTGCCAGCGGCCGCGTGTTCGCGGTGGACATCAGCGAGCGGTCGCTGTCACAACTTCGACGGCTCGCCGAAGATGAGGCTTTCGAGAACATCGAGGTCGTGCGCGGCGCGATCGACGATCCCAGACTCCCCGCAGGCTCACTCGATGCGGTGCTGGTGGTCGACGCCTACCACGAGATGACGGAGTCCGAAGCGATGCTCGCCGGGATGTTCAAGGCGCTGAAGCCCGGCGGCCGCCTCGTCATGATCGACTTCATTCCCGCCGATCCCTCGCAGTCGCGCGCTCGGCAGACCGCGCGGCACGAGCTGAGCATCGACATTGTCGAGGAGGAGCTTCGCGAGTTGGGCTTCGAGGTACTGGACCGCGATGACCGGTTCACCCAGGGCGGCCACAGCCGCGGCCAATGGCTGCTGGTCGCGCGTCGCTAGACGACAGCTGCGATCTGCGAATCACTCCCATCTCAATACCTCGCCGGGGTCGGTCCGCGATGCTCGCCGCGCGGGGAGATACGCGGCGACGAGGACCACACAGATCAGTGTTCCCGCCACGGTGCTGTACACCAGCGGGTCCGTCGGCACTACACCGAACAACAGGCCGGCGATCAGGCGAGCGACGGCGAGCGACATCGCCAATCCAAGGGCGATTCCCACCCCTGCTACGGCCAGCCCTTCGCCGGCCACCTCCCGACGAATCGTCGACGGGCGTGCACCGAGCGCCAGCCGCAGCCCGAACTCGCGCCTGCGCGTCGATACCGACTGGCTAGTGAGCCCGTACACGCCCATGACCGCCAAGACCAGCGCCGTGAGCCCGAAGCCGCCGACGAGCAGCAGATTGGTGCGCGGCTGGGCGAGCGAGTTCGCCTGCGTCCGATCCAGGATGACGATACGCGCCACCGGCTGCAGCGGATCGACTCGCCGAACCGCCTGACGGAGTCGCTCCACAAGGTCAGCCGGCGGTCCACTGGAATGCGCCACCACGAAAAACTCGCCCGCTACATCGTTGTCCTGCGCCTGGGGCACGTAGACCTCCGGCTGTACCGCCGCCGCTGCTCCGCGCCGCCGCACGTCACCCACCACGCCGACGACTGTGAGCCAGGGTTGAGGAAGCGCCGGTTCCGACACGAGATGGTCCGGCAGCCCGAGTCGGATCCTGCGACCGATCGGATCGCCGTTCCCATAGTGCGTCCTAGCGAAGGTCTCGTTGACAAGCGCTACCAACGGCGAGCCGGCCCGGTCGCTGGGTTGCAAAGGACGACCCTCGACTATCGGCACACCTATCGTCTCCAGGAATCCCGGGGTAGCGATCGTCAAATCCACCACCGGAACGTCAGCGAGCCGCTGCGGCGGCGCCTCTGCGCGCGTCAGGTATTTGCGCCAGAACAGTGGCTCCAGAGGTAGTGCGATCGATGCACCTGCAGAGCGTACCGCAGGCAGCGCACGAACCTCGGCGACCAACTGTTCGAGGAATGCCGTTACCTGCGCTCCCTCCCCGTACCTCTCGTTCGGCAGGCTGACGAGCATGGCGACTCGGTCGCTCACCTCATAGCCCGGGTCTACGTCCGTGAGACGCACGAAGCTCCGCAGCAGCAGCATGGTACCGATGAGCAGAGTCGAGGCCAGGGCGACTTGCGTTGCGACGAAGGCCCGCCTCGCCCGCAGCTGCCCCCGCAGGCCGAGCAGTCGGCCACCGGCGACCAACGCGTCTTTGGCCCGTACGCCGGACAGCGTCCAGGCCGGCAGGATGCCGAACCCGATGCCTGTAACGACGGAGATCCCGAAGCCGAAGGCGAGCACGGGGAAATCTACGTGCAGGTCCACATGGGGCGGCAGCCACGCGGCCGCGATCGTCTCCAACGCATCCACGGCGTGCAGGCATAGAAACAGGCCCAGGACACCGCCGGCGATCGAGAGCATCAAGGCCTCGGTGAGTACGTGCCACACGAGGCGGCGGCGCCCGGCGCCGAGCGCTGTCCTCACCGCCATCTCCCGCTCCCTGGCGGAGACCCGCGCGAGCATCAACGTCGCCACGTTCACACAAACCAGCAGTAGGACGAACGCAACGCTGGTGAACAGCATAAGGATGCTCGAACGGACACCAGCCACGACCTGCTGGTGAAGCGAACGCACCCGCGCCCCAATCCCCTCATTCCACTCGGGGTATTCGTCCTCCAGCCTCTCCGCCAGCGACCCGATCTCACGGTCCGCCTGCTCGACGGCGACCCCGTCGCGCAACCGCGCGAGCACCAGAGAATTGTGATTACCGCGGTAGTTCGGGTCGCCCGGATCGAGGGTCAGAGGCGCGAGCAGCTGCGGACTCCCCGTATCGGAGACGCCCCAGCCCGGTATTTCGAAACCCGGAGGCAAGACCCCGACCACCGCGTGGCTCCGACCGTCCAGATCGAGATGCTTGCCACCGAGGTCAGGGTCCCCGCCGAACCGACTGAGCCAGAGGCCGTGGCTGATCAGGCACACGGGCTCCGAGCCCGGCCGCTCCTCCTCCTCGCGAAGGCCGCGCCCGACCACTGGGCGGAGGCCGAGCATCGGCAGCAGCGCCGCCGTGGCGCGCACGGCGTTGACGCGCACCGGGTCGCCGGCGCCCGTGACGTTGTAAGGGCGCCGCTGCACCGCCGCCATCTCCTGAAACACAGTGTTCAGTCGCCGCCAATCCTCGAAGTTCCCCAACGACACGGTCACGTTGGACCCCTCCTGCGCAGAGCGGGTCTCCCAGACAACGACCAGCTGCCCCGGGTCATCGAACGGCAACGGCTCGAGCAACACCGAGTTTACGACGCTGAACAGCGCGCTGCTCGCGCCGATCCCCAAGCCGAGCATCAGGACGACGGCGAGCGTGAGGCCGCGGGCCCTGGCGAGCCGCCGCGCCGCGAGCCTGATCTCTTGCCAAACGGAGCCGAAGTTGATCAATGGCTCTCCCTGCATTTGCTCTCCGATGAGGCACTGCAAGTGCTCGACGCACGTGCTTCTCCACCCAACATGGAAAGAATCATGCCATCCTCGGCGGTCAGCGCAACGATCTGGCATCATCCGCTGAACGACGCGGTCCGCTCGTGACCTGCCGGTTCGGCCCGCTCCGATGATCGTCCGGATGCGGACGCGCCTTATCGGATCCGGACACCCCGGACGAGCGGAGCGCCACGATCACACGCCTAAAGGGCGGCTGCGTCACCTCCGGTTCGTCAGGCCTTCGCACTTCTGCTCCTCGACCATGCGCGCCACGTCGGCCAGTAGCTGCCGCGCGTCGTAGACGATTCCGTCCTTGATCGTATAGACTATGCCGCCCCACCGCTCGGCCTGCCCGGTCTCGTCGTTCAAGCGCACGACGCCCGTGCCGTACAACACCTTCAGGTCCTCGATCGGGTTCTCGCCGACGACCACGAGGTCGGCCAGGAAGCCCTCGCGTACGAGGCCGAACTCGATCGGCTGGCCCTTCGGCTTCATCAACGTCTCGGCGCCGTGCATGGTGGCCCCGCGTATGACCTCGAGCGGATGGAAGCCTGCCTCCTGTAGCAACTCCATCTCCTCGATCGTCGAGAACCCATAGAGATTGTAGATGTAGCCGGCGTCCGAGCTCACCGTCACCCGGCCGCCCATGTCCTTGTAGTCGTCCAGCAGCTGCATCCAGACGCGGTAGAAGTTCTTCCAGGCGATCTCGTCCCACGCGGTCCAGCTATAGTAGAACGACCCGTGGTGAATGCGGCTCGGCTCGAAGAAGTCCCACAGCGACGGCAAAGTATACTTCTCGTGCCAATCGGCGTTGCGGGCCCGCATGACGTCACGGCTGGCCAGGTAGGCGGTCATCGTCGGGTCGAGCGTGACTTCCAGCTCCCGAAGCTCGGCCAGCAATGCGTTCCACTCGTCGCTACCCGGCGGATAG
>JASFTY010000243.1:0-6104 GCA_050050535.1 Gemmatimonadales bacterium
GAAGCGGACCACTAGCTCTCAGTTCATACCCGCGAAGAGCTCCTCGAACTCGTAGGTGACCCACTTCTGGTAGGGAGCGTCCCAGAGATCGGCGGCGAGATCGTCGACGGCCACGTCGACGCTCATCTCGTTGGCCCGGAAGATGACCGAGTATTCCGTGGTGCCGTGGGCCACGCTCTGTAGCAAGCGTCGCATCTCGGGCGTGCCCAAGGGAGTTCGCTGACGACTCCACGCCTCCAGGGTGTTCATCCCGGTCTCGTACCGCCAGCGGGAGGAGAACGACGGCTGCTTGCCGAAGTAGAGCCCCGGCCGCTGGCGATCGACCCCGTAGGCCAGGTAGTGGTTGGTCGCCATGATATCGTAGGGGCAGGCCGGCGCGACGTCGGTGGGCACGCGGATCGCCGTGCCGAAGCGGTCGCCCTCGGAGACGAAGGCGGGTACCGGCTGACCCTCGTAGGGCACCGCCCAGAGGATGACGGATCCGGCCCCGAAGGCGCCGCCGCCCGCCGATCGGAACCGGTCGATCATCTCACCGACGGACTCGGGTGTGCTTTCGTTGCCGGCGTTTTCCAGGATGTAGCGCTGGACCCACGCGCAGGGCGTGAGGCCGTCGACCACGGGACCGGGACCCGTGCCCCCGGCGTTCTCCATGCTATAGAGACCGTCCTCGTTGATCCCGCTGATCGTACCGACGAAGCCGGGCCACATGGTCGAGACCCAGCGCCGTCGCCCCGGCTCGGAAGGGTCGACGGCGAAGAGGAGGAAGTGACTCACCGTTACCTTCCTGAGGTCGACTTCCCCGTCCATGTTGCGACCCGCTATCAGGCCGCCGCCGACGTCGCTCCCCTCTGTGGCATCACCCCAGAACGCGAACTGCGAGCAGCCGCTACCCGCCGGAGGCGACGGCCGCGTCGCGCGCCGCTCTATGTAGGCGTTGACGGCCAGCAGGTCGACGCGGCGAAAGTCACGACCCAACCACCGGACCGTCATGTCGATGCCCGAAGCCTCCATCCCTCGGATCACCGCATCAATCTCGGCCGAGTACTCAGGCGAGTAGTCGAAGTGGCTCTCCAAGAACGAAGCGAACTCCTCTTCGTAGCGCCGCGCTGACCGCCAACTGTCCTCCAGGACGTAGAACTCGAAGAAGTCGATAATCTGCTCGCCCACGAGAAACCCGTGGGCGAACCCTCGCTCCTCAGCCGTCCCATGGAGTTGGAGCACCGGCAGTCCCTTCAGCCAACGAAGCGCACCGTGCGCCACCCGGCGTTCCTCACCCGGAAAGCGTCGCGGCTGCCTGAGAACGATGTCGGCCTGCCGATCGCTCGCGCCACTCAGATCGATGGGATCGATCCACCCGGCCGCCTCGGCGGCATACCAGCCGAGCGGTTCCGGCGGATCGAAGTCCAGTGCCCCATCCCCGTCCAGATCCATGAACGCCACCAGACTGTAGTGGCCGCGCTCGAGGTCCGCGAGCCGGTACGACCCGGGACCCGCCAGCGATGCAGCTCGGGCGGGCTGCTTCCCGCCCAGGACGTCGGCCTTCGTCAGCGGCCAGGCCGATCCCCGAGCCGTGACCGGCAGCGAGTAGGCCTGGAGGACCACCGGCCCGGATTCCGGCCCCGCATACCGTATCTCACCCTCCAAGGCGAGTGGCCGGCCGAGGAAGCGCTGTCTGAACTCCTCGAAGCCGAGCTCGCCCAGCCCGAGTACGTGCATGAGCTCGCCCGTATCCGAGAAATCGAGCCTCTCGCGGGGATCGTAGTAGGCGAATGCCGCCTGCCAGATGGCCGAATAGACCGGGTGGGCGGTGGCGGCCTCGACGAACGTGTCGTCGCCTCCTTCGATGTTCAGGTACGCGTTCGCGTCCCTGATCCTGATGTAGTGAGTGTGTCCCTTCGTGTAGGCGAGCGCGGTATCGCTCGTCTGGTCCTCGTTCCAGTCGCTGTGCTGAACCACATGGATTCGTGTCGCGCTCTCTAGCCCGGGCGACTGATCGTTGATCCTCTTAACGACCGCCGCTGTGATATCGGACTGCCCACCTTCCTTCACCCAAACGTCGCCGCCGGTAGCCAGCGTTCGTCCCCATCGCGCGGCCAACTCAGCGACTGCGGCGTCGCGGGCATCGTGCGCCGCCAGCCAGCCGCCGCAGTCGTTCCAGGCCGCGTTCATGACCGCGTCGGACTCCGGATTGAACAGCTCTGCATTCCTGCCGTGGACTCCCGACACGGGAATTACGTGCCCCGATATCCAGTCCATCCCGAATAGTGACTGCAGGAGTGTCCTGTCCGCTGCGGCGCTCTGTCCGTCGTCCTTATCGTCAGCATGGTCGTAGTGCAGCGACAGGAGATCTCGCTCAGGATCAAACGCTCGCGCCGCACCGCCGACTGACGTTCGTTCTGCCGCACAAGCGGTCGCCAAACAAAGCGTTACTACAGCGCTTATCCGTCTCACGGCTGTATGCCTCCCACTCGAATCGCGCTGCTGCTGCGGGCGCGGGAACCACGCGGCCCCGCCGGCGCGCGCCTACAGTGTGGCACGCTTGCGAATGTACTCCGACACGACATCTCTGGCGTACGCCAATACTTGTTCGGGTGTGTCCTCCGGCTCACACATGTCGGGCGTCTCCACGACCTCGGCCACCATCTCGTCCCACCAGGGCGCGGCCAAGATCGTCCGGCTCCCCTCCGGGTCGAGACCGGCCGCCGTCATGTCGGCCAGCGTCGGCGCATCGAACCGGATGACGGCCGGGTCGGCCGTGTCGCCCACCTCGACCCGAACCCGCTCCCGCAGGAAATCCAAGATCCCTCGCAACTCCTCCGCTTTCATCGTGGGTTTCCCCTCGTCGTCGCGTGTCGGCGAGGCCGTCGGGTCACCTCGCCACGAGCTCGACCCGGCGGTTCAGCCGCCGACCGTCTTCCGTCCGATTGGTGCTGACTGGGCAAAGCGGCCCGACTCCCTTCCCCGTCAACCGCTCGGCCGCGATGCCGTATCTCTCGACCAGGACATCGACGACCGCCTGGGCGCGATTAGCCGAGAGCTCGATGTTGTAATCGATGGATCCCGTCATGTCGGTGTGTCCGACCACGTACAAACTAAGAGAAGGATCAGCGGCAAGCAGGTCGGCGATCGCCTCGAGGGTCGGCTCCGACTCGGGCTTCACCACGTAGCTGTCGAAGTCGAACAAGATCCCGTAGACGGTCGCGTGTCCCGTCCTGCTGATGTCCCCCGCCAACGCCGTCGGATCGGCCACGACCTCCTGCTCCATCACGGAGCGCTCTACGATGGTCAGCGTGTAGTCGCTCCCGTCATCGTCGACCCAGAGGTATATCCACGACTCTTTACCGTCGCCGACCACTTTCATGTAGACGCCGTCCTCGTACAGGATCTCGCCGCCGATCGCCCTGACCGCGTTGATGTAGTTCTGCTGTACCATCAGCTGGCCGGGCGGTGTCAGCCCCTCCCGCAGGCTGTATTCGATGACCCATTTGTGGCCCGCGATGGTGTATTCGTTGTCCTCGGCGTCGTAGAAATCCTCGGACTCGTACTCGAACTCGCTGTAGTTCCAGATGTAGAACCCGTCCATCCGCGAGAGAAGTGGATGGTCCCTGCTCCCACTTACGTCCTGCTCTTGTGCCAGAGCAGCAGTCGCGCAAAACAAGCCGAGCAGAAGCGCGACCGATAGACTGGACCGTGATACCATCATGTCCCCCTTGTTCAAAGGCACGCTCGTACCACCGTTGTCAAAAAGAGGATGCCGAGCTTGGATGTCATCCGAATGGCTCTGGTGAGAGGGCAGTGTCCACGCACCGCACAGCCGCCCGCCCCTAAGATGGGTGTGGGCTGTGTCGGGCGGCAAGGCGAGTAGATTACGACTCGAGGCTCAGGAGGAGGCGATGGCGTGAACGGCGAAGAGCTCGACCTACACCCGAAGATGAAACGGCTCGTCGCCGCCCTGAACGGCTGCCCCGGGATACACACGATCTCGAGCTGCGGAGGGCATATCCGCCCCGACCCGGGCCACGCCCCGGCGGGCGAATTCAACGTATGCTTCACCGTGCAGCCGTCGGCCGGGGGGTGGCGGTCCTTCGAGCTCATCCTCTCGGCCTGTGGGGCGGACGCGAAGATAGTCGCCTGGTGGGCCGCTGAAGACCATCTTCCCGGAGCCGTCGCATTTCAGCTGGAAGGTCGGGGCGAATCGACTCCCGATAGAATGGCGGCCGTGATCGAGTTGGCCCGCCCGCTGTCGGGTGACGGCGGCTGAGCCGGCAGCGACCCGCGTTTTACCGTTCGGCGTCGGCGCGAATCATTCGCAGACCGAACACCGTTGCGATCTGGCTGCCCTGTCTGGCCTCGAAGCGCACCGTCACCTTCTGCCTGCCCTGCACGAACTCGGCTGGAACGGGATACTCGACGTCGAAGAAGCGCGGCGGCTCGCTGAGGCGCACTTCCTGGTCGGCCAGCCGGCGGCCGTCCACCAGAATCTCGAACTCCGCAGGCGTGCCCCTGCGGTCATCGCTGTAGTAGGTGACGATCAGGGCCATCGGGTGGTCCGGGTCGACGGGCACGTCAAACGAGAACCAGCTGGCGCCCCTGCGCCCCGGGCGACCCATTATTCTCTGCGGCCTCGCGTCGGCGCCGCCCTGATAGTTGAACTCACGCTCGAACACGATCTCGCCGGGCTCCAGGTAAGCGACCGTAGCTGCCTCGAGCCGCCGTCGCCGTTCCGCCTCGGCGGCGTACGCGGCCCGCTGCTCCTCCCACTCGGCAGTCGTGAACAAGTCCCAGTAGGTGGAGTACCTCCGCCGATGCAGGCGGTAGAAGGGCACAAAGGTCACGTCCTGCACTCGGCCCACAGCGTCGGGCTCGCGGCCCACACCGTCGCTGCGGAAGACTCCCGGCTCGCCGTCAACCGGCTCGAGCCACGACGAGGGGGGCTGGTCGGCGGCAACGAACACCGGGACTTTCGGCGGGGCTGAGCCCTCTCCGCTGCCCCCTCCCCGCTCGACTTCCGGCCCCAGGTCGCCAGCCAGGACCAGCGGCCCCCACATGATCGAGGCGCGCCGCGGGTTGTCGGGCAAAGGCTCTAGCCGAAGCGACTTGGGCATGGTGATCTCGACCGTGTCGCCGCTCCGCCAGGTACGCTGCAGTTCGACGAACGAGCTGGCGACGTACGGCCAATCGTAGTAGCGGCGGCCGCGCTCCCCTTCACCAGTCTCCTCCTCCTGCGCCACCGACTCGCTGAGAGGCTGGCCGTTGACCGAGACCGAGAACCCATCGCCGGCCCAGTAGGGGCGGCGCAGCGCCAGCGTGAACTCCCTCCGTGCCGCGAGGCTCAACGTCAGCGTGGCCGTCTCGCCTTCGGGGAAGTCCGTTTCCACGGCGAGCCGCAGGCCGGCAGCCGACCACTCCGCCGTGGAGGGCGCGTAGAGGGTCACCCAGAGCCGATCGCCCGACTCGTAGTAGATGCCGTCTCCGTGTAGCGCATGACTCTCCATTCCCGTGCCCACGCAGCAGGTGAAGCTGCGCATCATGTTCTGATACTCGTGCTGCACGCCGCGCCCGACCGGCACCATGTAGCACATCCTGCCGTCGTGGGGGTCGATGGATGCCAGGATGTGGTTGAACAGGGCGCGCTCGTGGAAGTCGGCGTAGTGCGCGTCAGGCCGCAGTGCAAACAGCCGACGCGTCAGCTTGAGCATGTTGTAGACGTTGCACGTCTCGGCGGTCCGCCCGTCGATGCGGTCACTCAACCGATCCGGCGGGCCGAAGTACTCGTCCTTGCCGTGGCCGCCTGTGGCGAAGCTGTGGTGCTGGACTACGCGGTCCCAGAAGAAGCCGGCGGCCAGTGCGTCGGCCAGCTCGCCGGTGCAGGCGAAGCGATCCGCCGAGCCGATCAGCTTGGGGATCTGCGTGTTGCCGTGCTTGCCGGCCAGATTGTCCTGGTGGCGCTGTAGAGGCTGGATGAAGGCGATGTGCTCGAACTTGTAGGAGAGGTCCAACCAGCGTTCGTCGCCGGTGTCGGCGTAGAGGTCGACCAACACCTCGTTCATGCCGCCGAACTCGGTGTTCAGCATCTGCTGGACTTGTCCTTCATCGAGCCCGGA
>JASFTY010000244.1:0-6082 GCA_050050535.1 Gemmatimonadales bacterium
CGGACGGCATTCTCGCGCAGGCCCAGCTGTCGAGAACCACCCGTCCGGGCCGCGAGGTCATCGTAGACGGCGATCGCCTCGTCCGCCCGGCCCAGCTGTGCCAGAACGACCCCCTTGTTGAACAGCGCGCTGTTGACTCTCAGGTCGACGGCCGGCCGGTAGACGTCGTCGCGTGGTATCCGGTCGCCCAGACGGACGACCAGGTCGTAGGCGGTCAGTTCGTCGATGGAACTGTCGGAGAGGCCGGCGGCCGCCGTGAGCATGGCGTCCATGAGTTGGCTGATCTGCTCGCGACCCAATTCGGTCGCGGGAACCGCGGAGGCGGCGCTGATCGCGTCTTTGAACTTCGCGCGCTGCACCGCGTCGTGCACGCGATCGAGTGGGTTGTTAGAACGCGCCATCTCCCCCCCGCATCCACCCCTCTGCCATGCTTGCCCGGTTCGCCATCGGCACAATATACGCGTGCGCCGGCGGAGCGCGCACCTGGGTCCGGCCCTCCGCTTCCGACTACTGTGGCAGGAACCGCTTCGGGAACTTGGCCACCACCGTGTAGGTCGGGTCGACGATGTTGGCGACGGTGCTCTCGCATACCTGGCTGACCAGCTGGTATGCGTCCCAGCGGCCGAATCCGTAGTCGTCCTCGAGCCATTCGATCAGCTCGACGTGTGCCAGGCGGAAGGCGTCTATCAATGGCCGGGCGCTACCTGCGACCATGATGTAGTCATCGTCTTCGATGCGCGGCCAGGCGATGCGCTTGTCTTTGATCAGGTCGATCTGGAGCACGATGTCTACGGAGGTCTCGAGTCCGGTTCCCGAGACTTCGCCGTGCCCCTGCCGTGCGTGGGCGTCGCCGAAGTAGAGGTAGGCGCCCTCGTGGAAGACCGGCAGGTAGACGGTGGCGCCCTGCCGGATCTCGGGTGCGTCCATGTTGCCGCCGAAGTCACCGGGCCACAGCCCGGAGAACGCTTCCTCGCCGGCGGGCGCCACCGCCAGACGGCCCAGCATCGGTTGCAGGTCGATGGTCACCCGGCTCATGCGGCTGTCCGGTAGCTCGGTCGTCGCCGTCATGTGCTCGCGGTCGAGCCGCCAGACGTAGCGACTCTCGGGGATGGGGTCGTTGAGCATGCGAACGCGCGCGTCCGTCGCCAGCCCCCCGAAGTCCGAGTAGATGCGGGCGGCGGCGATGTCGTGGTTGAGTCGTAGCTCGAGGATCTTCACGACGAGCACGTCGTTGGGCGTCGCACCGTCGATGTAGAACGGCCCGACTTCACCGGGGAAGGCGCCGCCCTCCTCGGTGTAGTAGCCTCCGAACATCGTTCGGGAGACGAGCACGGTGCCGGGCTCGATGCGGAGCACGGGTTCCCGCACCGCGAAGGTCCGATATCCGACTTGCGGTTCGAAGTAGACGGTGTCGGTCGGCGGCTGACCGCCGACCTGAGCGGCAAGCGTCAAGGCGAGCGCGAGCTGGACTTGCATGGGCACCTCCCGGCTAGGTTTCGGCGTGGTCCGAGGGCACTACACTACCAGCCTAGTCGCGCGCTGACAAATGGGTCGTGGGTCGACGGGGCGAGTGGTTCTCGCGCCGCCGACCGCGCAATTGGAAACGCCGGGCTGGGGCGTGTCGTACTGATTAGAGACAGCCATGGAACACGTGTGGGGGTCGGGGAGGTTGTTGGCGATACAAGATCGGGTGTGCTAGTATCGTAGCTCGGCTGCCACATTCCGAGCGGGGTCCCCTTTGAGATGAGTGAGTCAAGTCCTCAGAGCATGAAGAGTATCTTCCTACGGGCGCGGTTGACCCGGGTACTCGCCGTGTACCTGGGCGGCTCGTACGCGCTGCTGGAGGTCATGGACATATTCACCGACCAGCTGGGTCTGCCCGACTGGTTCTTCCGCGGCGCGCTGATCCTGCTGCTGATCGGCCTACCGATCGTGGTCGCTACGGCGATCGTGCAGGGTAGGCGGCGGCGGCCGGTCGTCGCCGAGCCGGGTGCGGCGGGCGCCGCACCCGGGGCACCCGACGATGGGGAGGCGGCCGGGCCCGAGGCCGAGGTGCGGCCGGCACCAGCGCCGTACCAGTGGCTCAACTGGCGGAACGCGACCCTCGGGTTCGTGGGCGCCTTCGCGGCCTGGGGGCTCATCGTCTCGGTCTACATGGGGACCCGCGCTCTGGGGATCGGACCCGTCGGCTCGCTGGTCGCCGCCGGTGTGCTGGATGAGCGGGAGCGGCTCATCGTGGCGGACTTCGAGAACAACACCGACGACCCGCTGCTGGGCCAGGCGGCGGCCGAGGCGTTCCGCATCGATCTCAGTCAGTCGACGATCGTCACCGTCGCCGATCGCGCCTATGTCGGACAGGTGCTGCGAAGAATGCAGGTGGACCCGGAGCGCGAGCTCGACCTCGCGCTCGCGCGTGAGGTCGCTATCCGTGAGGGGATCAAGGCGGTCGTTGCCGGCGACATCACGCGGGTGGGCGGCGGTTTCCAGCTCGCGGCCCAACTCGTCTCCGCCCGGGACGGCAGCGTGCTGGTCCCGTTCCGCGAGACGGCGAGCGACTCGACCGAGATCATCGATGCCATCGATCGGCTGTCCGCGAGGTTGAGGGAGCGGATCGGCGAGTCGCTGAAGACGATCCGGGCCAGCGAGCCACTCGACCGGGTGACGACGACATCGCTCGAGGCACTGCGCAAGTATTCGCAGGCGGTGCGCGTCATCGAGCACGGTGACAACGAGCGTGGCATCGCGCTACTGGAAGAGGCTGTGGCGCTCGATACGGCGTTTGCCATGGCGTACCGGAAGCTCGGCGTGACGCTCAGGAACATCGGGCAGGAGCGAGTCCGGGGAATGGAGGCTTTGACAAAGGCATTCGAGCACCGGGATCGGCTCACCGAGCGCGAGCGCTACCTCACCGAGGGTAGCTACTACTGGGGCGTTGCCGGCGACAACGATGCGGCGATGGCCGCCTACGAATCGCTGCTGGAGATCGACCCGGACGACCCGTGGGCGATGAACAACCTGGGCATCCTCTACGAGGAGGCCCGTGACTTCAGGCGCGCCGAGCAGCTGTTCACGCGAGCCATCGAGCTCGACTCGGCCGGGTCGCTCTACTACGGTAACGCGATCGGTATGCAGGTCGCGCAGGGCGAGTACGCTGAAGCCGACTATACACTCGATCGTATGGCCGAGCTGTTCCCCGGTCACCCCAACGTGCCGATGCACGCGTCGGCGCTCGCCAGTTCGCGGTTCGACTACGAGACGGCGGAGCAACACGTGCTGGATCTAAGGGAAACGCAGCGCGCCAGCCCGCTGATGCAGCGGTATGCGAGCATCACCTTGGCTCAGCTGGCGGAGGTGCGCGGGCAGCTCCGGGAGGCGGAGAGGCTCATCCTCGAGGTGATGGCTTCGGCGGAGGCGGAGGAGGACGTCGCGACCTACGTGGCAGCCGCAGTGCGGCTCGCGTTTCACGACCTCTGGTTCCGCGGTCAACAGCAGGTTGCTGTGCGGAGGGTCGACGACCTGCTCGCCCGCTATCCACTCGAGGAGATCGCGCCGGCGGGCCGCCCCTACGGCTTGCTCGCGACCTTCTACGCACTGGCCGGACGACCGGATCGCGCGCACACCTACCTGGCAGAGTACGAGGCGGCTGTTGAGGACGGCAGCGTGACGCCGACTCCGGACGACGGCGCCGACACGGCGCGGGGCATCCTGGCATTGGCGGAGGGCCGTGTGGAGGATGCGATCAGCGAGCTGCGAACGGCGGATGTCGGTCCGTGCACGATCTGCGCGCTACCGATACTGGGCCAGGCGTACGATCAAGCGGGCGAGACCGATTCGGTCGTCGCGGTGTTCGAGCGCTACGTCACGACGCCATGGCTGGACAGGCTGAACGCCGGTGATTGGTTCGCGCTGGCCGCGATCTACGAGCGGTTGGCTGGCCTGTACGAGCTGCGCGGCGACAGGGAGAGGGCAAGGCTGTACTACGGCCGCTTCGTGGAGCTGTGGCAGGACGCGGATCCGGATCTGCAGCCGCGGGTGGAAGCGGCGCGCCGGGCGCTGGAGCGGCTCTCCGAGTCATCGTAGTCGGGAATTCGGGAATCAACTCGATCATGATTTCTCGAATTCCCAGTTACCCGCCCCGAGTATGCATCTCCCGATGTGGGTCTTTCCGCAGGTCTTCGATCTGATAGAGCGGACCGCGTAGCGAGTTAAGTCGTGCCCGCTCTTCGGCGCCGCGGTCGTTCCGCTGCTTCCAGGCTTCCGTAATCAGCGCTCTGAGCTCCTCGGTCGAGGCGCCATCGCGCAACGGCGAGCGGAGGTCGAGACCGTCGGCGGCATAGAGGCAGAGGAACCAGACGCCGTCGGCGGTCAGGCGACAGCGGTCGCAGGTCCGGCAGAACGGGTCGGTCGTGGAAGCGATGATCCCGAACACAGTGCCGTCGGATAGGGTATAGCGGTCGGCCGGTGCGCTGCTGTTCTCGTTCAACTCCTGGATGTGGCCGAAGCGTCGGTGCAGCGATTCGAGCATCTCGTGTCTGGAGACGACTCGCTCGATCGACCATTGAGTAGCGCCCCCCACATCCATGTACTCGATGAAGCGGACTTCGGCGTCCATCTGGGCGCCGAACTCGATGAGGTCGGCCAGTTCGTCATCGTTGAAGCCGCGCATCACGACGGTATTGATTTTCAGGTTGTCGAGACCAGCAGACCGGGCGACTTCGATGCCGGTCAGCACGTGGTGCAGGTCGTCGCGGCGCGTCAGCGCTCGGAAACGATCGGCACGCAGCGTGTCGAGGCTAACTGTCAGTCGGTGAAGGCCAGCGTCAGCCAGCGCCTCGGCGTGTTGGGCCAGCAGTACGCCGTTGGTGGTCATGCTGAGGTCTCGGATCTCGGGGATCCGCGCTAACCGCTCGACTACCTGGTGTACCTCGCGGCGCATCAGCGGCTCGCCGCCCGTCAGTCGGACCTTGTCGACACCGAACCCGGTGAAAGTCTCGACCAGGCGGGCGGTTTCTTCGACGCTCAGGATGTCCTGCCGCGGCAGCCAGGCGTACTCCTCGCCGGGCATGCAGTAGTTACAGCGCAGGTTGCACATGTCGATGAGCGAGACGCGTAGGCTGCGGAGCGGCCGGGCGAGCTGGTCTCTCGGGGTCCGTGCCCGCTGGGGGTGTGGCTCGCCGGCGGTACGGGTGAATGCAGGGGTCGGCACAGCGGGTCTAGTCAACAGCTCTCCCATGCGTCTCGGTCCTAATCATCGAGCTCGACGGCAATTGGTGAAGGATACCGAGGGCGGCGCGAGATGCAAGCGGCCGCTGGTTCGTAAACCGAGTTGTGGGCGTTGCTGTTCCCGGGCGAGGATGGGATGGGTGAATTCTCCTGATGAGGCCGGTGTTCTGGGACTCTCGAATGATAGTGTGAAGGCGATTGGCCTGGGCGCGGCCGGCGCGCCGTTGTAGTGGCGGCGCTCCGCGGTTAAGATGAAGCCCATGATGCGAGGTTCGCGCGGCGGCGATTACAGTGATAGGGAGACGGCGCTCATCCTCAAGCTCGCATCCGAGTTGGACGCCGGCTCGTCGAGTGGGGAGGGGCACTCGCTGGCCGAGATCCAGGAGATCGCGGCGGAGGCGGGAATCGATGCCGAGTTTGTCCTGCAAGCGGCGCACGCGCTGCGGGCGCGGCGCACAGCGGGCGCCGCGCTGATCGGCGCGCCCACCTCCTACCAGTTTCAGCGGACGGTCGAGGGCGAGCTGTCAGACGGCGAGCTGGGTGAGCTGCTGAGCACGATCCGTCGGTTCACCGATGAGGAAGGCGAGGTAGCCCGGGTGCTCGACTCCGTCGAGTGGCGAGCGTCGGACGCCCGCGGCGGCACGACGCACGTCGAGCTGACGCGCCGCGCCGGGCAGACAGGAATCCGGGTGAAGGGGTCGTACAGCAGCGTGGCCGCCTGGCCCTACCTCTGGGGCGGGGTCATCGCCGCGATCGCCTCCATCGTGGCCGGCACGGAGATCGACGCCACGATACTCGCGGAAGCCGGTATCATCGCCGGTCTCTGGGGCAGCGCCTATCTCGGGGCTCGCGCCGTGTG
>JASFTY010000245.1:0-6068 GCA_050050535.1 Gemmatimonadales bacterium
CCTTACCGATACGGCTCGTGAGGCGGACATCGTGCTGCCGGCTAAGACGATGTTCGAGCAGTCGGACGTGATCGGCGCGTACTGGCACGCCTACGTGCAGCTCAAGCAGAAGGTGATCGATCCGCCGGGCGAGGTGAAGCCGGAGACGGAGATCTACAGACTGCTGGCGCGGCGGCTGGGGATAGCCGAGGGCGACGATCCGCTGATCTTCCCGGTCGGCGACGACGAGGTCGACACGTACCTGGAGCGGGCGCTGGCGCCGTTCCCGGCGCTCAGCCTGGAGGGCTTGCGTGAAGGCCCGCTGCCGGCGCCGGGCGGCCAGGAGGTGGCATTCTCGGATTTCGTCTTTCCGACGCCCTCGGGTAGGATCGAGCTCGAGTCTGCGGAAGCGGTGGAGCGTTGGGGGGTGGACCGGCTACCGACCTACGAGGAGCCGGTCGAGTCGAGCCGTCGGCCGGGGCCGGCAGCGGAACGCTACACGTTGTACCTGCTGACACCGAACACCAAGGACCGCATCCACTCGCAGTTCGGCAACCTGAGGATGATCCGCCAGTTCGGAGACGAGCCGGTGGCCTACCTGCATCCCGACGATGCTAAGGAGCGCGGGGTCGGCGACGGCGATTGGGTGCGCGTGTACAACGAGCGGGGAGAGCTCGAGCTGCGGGCGCGGCTCGACAACGGGCTGAAGCGCGGGTGCGTGTGCATCACCAATGGCTGGTGGATCAGCGAGGGCGGCACCGTGAACTTCACATCGGCTGCGCGCGAGACCGACATGGGCTACGGCGCGGCCTTTCACGAGAACCGGGTCGAGGTCGAGCGGGTGAGCGATGCCGAATAGCTTCATCTTCGACGCCAACCGTTGCACGGGCTGCGGCGCCTGCCGGTTGGCCTGTAGCATCGAGAACCGCCTCGAGCCCGAGCAGAGCTGGCGCCGTATCGACACGTTCAACCGCACCCGGCATCCCGGCGTGCCGCTGTATCACCTGTCACTCGCCTGCAACCACTGCGCCGAACCGGAATGCATGTACGCCTGTCCGGCACTCGCCTACACGCGCAACGACGCCAGCGGCGCGGTGCTGCTCGACGAGTCCAAGTGCATCGGCTGTCGGTATTGCGCTTGGGCTTGCCCATACGACGCGCCGGTCTTCGTGTCGCAACGCGGTGTCATGACCAAGTGCACGTTCTGCCACCATCGGTTGCAGGAAGGGTTGAAGCCGGCGTGTGCGGCGCTTTGTCCCACCGGGGCCCTGGATTTCGCCGACCTCCCCGAGGCCGAGCTCGAGTACGGCATACCCGGCTTCCCGGCCACCGACCTAGGGCCGCGCTTGCGGGTCGAACCGCTCGACGGGAGCCGGCGCCTGCCGGTGATGATGGCGCCGGAGGTCGCCGAGCCCTTTGTGGCGCTGGCCGAGGCGCCGACGACGGAGGTCACGCTCAAGTCCGAGTGGACGTTGATGCTGTTCACCTTCCTGACGGCGACGCTGGTGGCGGCTGTTGCAGCGACACTGAGCTCGGCGTTCTCGATCAGGCCGATCGTCTTCGTCGACGCCGCCGCCGTTGCGTTGGCGCTCGGCTCGTTCCACCTCGGCAAGGTGAGCCGGGCCTATCGGGCGATCCTCAACGTGAGGCGTTCCTGGTTGAGCCGCGAAGTGGCGACGGTGTCGGCCTTCATCGCACTCGCCGTGGCCTACCTGTGGCTGGCGCCCGGAAACCGCGCGTTGGGCATCGTTGCCACGCTCGTAGGTCTCCTGGGGCTGTTTTGCGCCGACCGGGTCTATGATGTGTTGGGACCGTCACGTCCTGCGTTCAGGCATAGCGCGAGCGTGCTGTGGACTGGATTGTTTCTCGCCGCCGTGTTCGCAGGCTCACGGGTCGCCGTGCTCTTCGGTGTCGGCAAACTGGCGCTCTACATCCACAGGAAGACCGAGTTCGCTGAGACGGGCCGGCCGCTGCGGCCGGCAACCAGCTTCGCGCGCGTCGCGTTCGGTTTCGCGGTACCGGTGGGACTGTGGCTGGTCGACCCGGCGGCGACTCGGCCGCTGCTGATCGCCAGCGTCGTGCTCGGCGAACTGATCGACCGCGGCGAGTATTACACCGAGCTCGAGAGGGCGTCGCCGCGCCGTCAGATGGGAATCGATCTCGAGGAACAGGTTCGTGCCTATACGGGCGCCGGTCGGCCGCTCGGTGTTCAGGCAGGCGATTGACGGACCTGCGGGGTTGACGCCCGCACTCGGTACGTGGGAAGTTGTCTGAGTCGAGAGACCTCAGCCTTCTATGATGATGACAGCTGCACGTCGAGTTGGCGCGCTGGCATTCGCGCTCTTGCTCACCGCCGGTTGCCGGGTGGCGGCGCAGGAGCGCGCTGCCTACGAGCGCCAGCGCCAGACGATGGTACGTCTCATCGAGGCGTACGGAGTCCGTGATTCGGCGACGCTGGCGGCTATGCGCGCGGTGCCGCGTCACGAGTTCGTGCCGCGCGAGTCGGTCGGGCGAGCGTACGGCGATTACCCGCTACCCATCGGCTACGGGCAGACTATCTCGCAGCCGTACATCGTCGCCTTCATGACCGAGATCTTGGATCCCGCCCCGGGGATGAAGGTTCTCGAGGTCGGTACCGGGTCCGGCTACCAGGCGGCGGTGCTGGGAGAGATCGGTTGCGAGGTCTACACGGTGGAGATCTTCGAGGCGCTGGCGACGAGCGCGCGCCGGCGGCTGCAACGGCTGGGCTATGGGAAAGTCACGGTGCGGCACGCCGACGGTCACTACGGTTGGTCGGAAGAGGCGCCGTTCGACGCGGTGATCGTCACAGCCGCGGCAGGACATATCCCACCGGCGCTGGTCGAGCAACTGCGGCCGGGCGGCCGCATGGTGATCCCCGTAGGAAGCGTGTACGGGGTCCAGAACCTCATCCTGGTGGAGAAGCACTCGCAGGACGACGTCCGCACCCGCAGCTTGCTGCCGGTGCGCTTCGTGCCGATGCTCGAGGGGTTACGCTGAATCGTGTGACGAAGCACGGCCGCCCGCTGGCCGTCACGCTCGTCTCGGCCAGCACCCTTGCCTACGAGATCCTGCTCGTCCGGGTCTTCGCTATCGAGCAGTTCCATCACTTCGCCTACATGGCGATCGGCGTCGCCATGCTGGGGTTCGGTGCGGCCGGCACGTTCCTCGCCCTCGCCGTGCCGGGGCGCGAGCGCGGCGAGCGCTGGTTCACGTGGGCGGCGATGCTGACGCCGCTCGCTCTCGTCGCCAGTGCGGCCCTCGTGCATCGGGTCCCGCTAGACGCGACTCAGCTGCCGTGGGACGCCTGGGCGTGGCCGCGGCTGGCGCTGATCTACCTCTTGCTGGCTGCTCCGTTCGCGGTGGGAGCGTGCGTGGTATTGCTGGCGCTGACGCTGGAGCCGGATCGCGTCGGCGCACTCTACGGTGCGAGCTTTTTCGGTGCAGGTCTCGGCGCAGCCCTGGCGCTGGCGATTCTCTGGGTCGCTCTACCGGAACGCGCCCTTGCCACGCCCGCCCTGGCGGCTTCGCTGGGCACGATCGCCGCTGTCGCACCGGCAGCGCGCAAGAGATGGGCAGCAGTTGTAGCCGTCGCCGGCGTCGCCGTCGCGCTGGCGGCGTTGGCGCGGCCGTTCTGGCGCATCGAGGTGACTCCCTACAAGGGGCTCCCGCAGGTCGAGGCGTTCCCCGACGCGCGTCGCATCGCCGAGCGGGCGAGCCCACTGGGTTGGGTGGTGGCGGTGGACGCTTCGGCGTTCCGGCACGCGCCCGGACTGTCGCTCCTGTACCGCGGCGTCTTCCCCAGGCAGACGGGTCTGTTCGTGGACGGGCAGACTGTGGGAGCGGTGAGCCATTGGGGAGAGGAAGACGCAGCGATTGCCATGCTCGACTGGCTGCCGTCGGCGGCGCCCTATCCGCTGGGGGGGCGCGACGACGTTCTGGTGATTGGTGCCGGTGGCGGGATGGAGATATGGAACGCGTTGACCCACGGCGCCACTGCGGTGACCGCGGTGGAGCTTCATCCAGAGCTGCTCAAGTTGTCCGGTTGGGCGGATGAGGATCGGTCGCGGATCGGCGAGTCGCGGGTCGTGACGGCCATCGGTGATGCGCGGAGTTACGTGGCGCGCTGCCGGGACGAGTTCGACCTGATAACGCTGGGTGCCGGCGTCGCGTTCGGTACGTCGGCGGCGGGCGTGCACGCGCTCAACGAGGACTTCCTCCACACTGTAGAGGCATACGTCGGCTACCTCGATCGTCTGAGCGACGACGGCGTACTCGCGATCACCCGCTGGCTGATGGTCCCGCCGCGCGAGAGCGTGCGTGTCATCCTCACGGCCGGCGAAGCGTTGGGCCAGGTCGCGCCCGAGAACATGGTCGAGAAGTTGATCGTCGTGCACAGCTGGGCGACGGCCACCGTGCTAGTGAAGCCGTCCGGCTTCCGAGCCGGGGAAGTGCACGACGTCATGCGCTGGGCACGGGAACGAGGCTTCGACCTCGACTGGTATCCGGGGATCGGGGGGCCTGCGACGGAGTTCAACGTTCTGGACGAGCCGGTTCTCTACCGCGCCGCCGCGGCGGCCACCGGTGGTGGGGAGGGCGCGGTGCAATTCGCCGCCCGCTACCCTTTTCGGGTGTCCCCCGTCCATGACTCCCGACCGTATCCTCACCACTTCCTGCGAGCCGGGTCGCTAGCGGCCTTCCTGGGGAGCGACCGCGGGTCCTGGCTGGCCTTCGCCGAGTGGGGTTACGTGGCGCTCATCGCGACGCTGGTACAGAGCGTCGTTCTCGCCGGACTGTTGATGATCCTTCCCGTGCTGGCGCGAGCGCGAACGACGGTGACGCGAGGCTGGCTGCGGCTGGTCGGCTACTTCCTGGCGATCGGGTTCGCCTACTTGGCGGCGGAGGTGGCCGCGATCCAGCAGCTCAACCTGCTGCTGGGCCATCCGGTCTACGCCGTCGCGGCGGTGCTGGTCGCTTTTCTGGTCTGCTCGGGTCTGGGCAGCGCCTGGTCGGATGGGCGGCCGGGGAGCCGCGCCGGGGTTGCCGCGTTGGTGCTGGCGGGGATGTTGGGGTCCTACGCGATGTTGCTGCTGGGGCTCGTGCACCTCCTGGCATCCTCGGCACTTGTCGTGCGGGCGGTGGTCGCGATGCTCCTCCTCGCGCCACTCGCCTTCCTGATGGGCTTGCCGTTCCCGCTGGGACTTCGGTCGCTGGCGCGGGATCGGGAAGGGGGTGTCGCCTGGGCGTGGGCGGCGAACGGGTTCGCCTCGGTGGTGGCGACGCCGCTCGCGGCGCTGATCGCGTTGGAGGCGGGTTCCACGCCCTTGTTGCTGTTTGCTGCGGCTGCCTACGCCGGCGCGGCGGTGCTGGGCCGCGCCGGCGTCGAGCCCTTGGGTCGGGCGACGGCCTAGGGCCAGATACCGCGTTCGAGGGTCACGCGGGCAACGCGCTCGATGGCCACCACGTAGGCGGTGGTACGCAGGTCAACCGGCTCCAGGTCAGCGTCTTTGTGCCCGCGCTTCCTGCGCTCGGCCTGAAGTGTATCGAGCGACGAGTTTATCGCCTGCTGTTTGGCGAGCACGTTGTCGGTCGCCCGCTCCATCTTGACGTGCAGCTTGAGGTTGACGTCGTCCTCGTCCCACTGGTCGTACTCGTTGTTCTGAACCCACTCGAAGTAGCTGACCGTCACACCACCGGCGTTGGCCAGGATGTCCGGCAGCACGGGGATCCCGCGCTCGAACAGGATCCTGTCGGCGGCCGGTGTCGTCGGTCCGTTCGCCGCCTCGGCGATCAACCGCGTTTGGATATCCGCGGCGTTGTCGCCGCGGATCTGGTTCTCGAGGGCCGCCGGGATGAGTATGTCACACGGAATCGTCAGAAGCTCCTCGTTGCTTACCTTCTTGCTGCCCGGCAGGCCGACCACCGAGCCTGTCTCCTTCTTGTACTTGACCGCCTCGGCGTGGTTGATTCCGTCCGGGTTATGGATGCCTCCCCGGGAATCGCTTACCGCAATGATCTTCGCGCCCTCTGCGGCGTACAGGTCGTGGGCGATGGCGCCGGCGTTCCCGTAG
>JASFTY010000246.1:0-6040 GCA_050050535.1 Gemmatimonadales bacterium
ATAGTCTCGATGGCACACATGGGACGCAAGCAGGAGTTCTACCACGCCTTCTCCGTGGCAACCTGCCACGACTTCTTCAACTACATGGCCGTGCTCGCCCTGCTGCCTCTCGAGATGGCGACCGGCTATCTGCAGCGCATGGCGACGTCCATCTCCTCGATCCTCACCGGCCTCGGGGGCATGGAGTACGACAGCCCGATCAAGGGTGCCCTAAAGGCCGCGCTCGTCCCCGTCAAGGGCGCGATAAGCGCCGTTGTCGATTCCGAGCGGCTCCAGGCCGTTATTCTCATACTGGTCTCCGCCGCCCTGATTTACTTCGCCCTCACGCTGCTGGTCCGGGTGATGAGGAGCGCCATGCGTTCACGCGTCGAGGTAATCATCTCTCACGGCCTTCACAGGGCACCGGTCATTGGGATGCTGGTCGGCATCGTGACGACCACTATGGTGCAGTCCAGCTCGATCACGACCTCGCTGCTCGTACCGCTGGCCGGGGCGGGCATTCTCACCCTACCACAGGCGTTTCCAGTCACGATCGGCGCCAACATCGGGACGACGGTCACGGCGCTGCTCGCGGCGCTGGCGGTGACCGGGCCCAACGCGCGCTGGGGGATTACGATCGCACTGGTACACTTACTATTCAATCTGAGTGCCACGCTGTTGATCTATCCGGCTCAGCGGATCCGCAACATCCCCCTGACCGCGGCGCGGCGTCTCGCCGCCGTCGCCGTCCGCTCGCGCAGGTGGGCGATCATCTATGTGATTTTCCTGTTCTACGGCATCCCTGCCCTGTTCGCGGTCCTTAACAGGCTTCTCGGGTAGGACTGGAGGCACACCATGCTTCGTGAACTGCTTGCCATCTTCCGCTCGGATCAACCGCTCGCCCGGATGGGCGAGAACTTCGCCGAGATGCTCAGGCTGACGTTGGAGATGACCATGAAGGCGGGAGAATTATACTTCGCGGATGCCGTCAAACCCGACGAGCAAACCGAGATCTACAAGACGGACGTCGGGGTCAACAAGTTGGAACGGACGATCCGCAAGCAGGTCATCGCCCATCTCTCACTGCACGGGACATCCAGCTCACTCCCGTACTGCCTGCTGTTGATGAGCCTGGTGAAGGATGTAGAGCGCATTGGCGACTACGCCAAGAACCTCGCTGAGGTGAAGGAGTACCATCCCGATCCGCTGCCGCATGGCGACGCGCTCGCGCAGCTGCGCGAGATACGCGCCAGCGTCGAGGCATCGTTCGCCGAGACCGCCGAGGTCTTCGCGACATCCGATCGCGAACGCGCGCTCGCCATGACACGTGAAGGAAGGGAGTTGACTCATCGCTGCGACGCCCTGGTGGAGCAGGTGGCCCGTAGCGACTATCAGGCGCGCACCGCGGTCGCCCTGGCCTTGGGCGCCAGGTTCTACAAGCGGACCGCGGGGCACGTGCTGAACGTGCTGTCGAGCGTCGTCATGCCGCTGCACAAGCTCGATTACTACGACGAGAAAGAGATAGACCGCGATGCGGACGAGGATGACAGCGACTAACCCGGACCGGAAGATTTGGACGGCCCACTCGAGACAAGGCCGGCGAACGCAACTGGCTCGCCGGCCTTGTCTCAAGCACCTGCTTGCTGGTAACCTCTACTGCCCCCGCTGAAACACCTCGTTGATCCCGATGATCGTTATCTTGTCCTCCGTGACCGGGATCGGGTAGCTGGCGATCAGCTGGTCTTCGGCCATGTGCTCCGCCGACATCTCGGTGGCGTACGTGATTGGCGTCGCGACACCGCTCAGCAGCTTGGCCTTCATCGCCTCGGCGTCACGGGTGATGAAGACGATATACATGTTGTCGTACTGGAGGTACTCGCGGATCGACTCGTTCACGCCGCCCAGCGAGAGTGCCGCGAGCCCGGGCCTGATCGACTCGAGATAGCCGTCGCCGCCGATACCGAAGAAGGCATCATCGACGGCATAGGCAAGCCGCCGGCTGATCGTCGAGCCCCAATTGACGCTGTAGTTGCGCAGGAACTGCTGGGTCGCGCCCAGCGTCTCCTCCGTCATCCCGTTGTCGACGATCGCCTCGAGCTCACGGAGCGCCGCCCGCGTAGCGAACAAGGTCCGGTCGTGCAGGCTCCCCGGTGTCGTCATCGAGATCGGCCGAATCCAGATCTCGAACAGCTGGTGGCGGCGCGAGCAGTTGACGGGTGGCTGCTGCGTAGTGTAGCCCAGCGGGAAGGCCTCGATATAGCTGTAGTCGCCGTAGTTCATCCCCCGCGTTTCCCGGATCACCTGGTACAGATTGCTGAACGAGTTGCGGTGCTCGCCGAACCAGGAGTTCATCGCCAGCATCCCGTAGAAATCGGGGTCGCCGCGCATCAGAGTGATCGGGAAGCCGATCGAGATCGGCGTCGCGTCGGTCGGCTTCTCGACGATCAAGATCTCTATGCCTTCCGGCATCCGCGGCTCCGGCGGTGGGACGCTCGGCACAACGCCTTCCGGCAAGCCGTCGAAGTCAGCGCGCACCCGTTCAAGGAGGCCGTCTGGATAGCCGCCTCCGATAGCGACGACGATGTTGTTGCGAACGTAGTACTGCGAATAGAAGTCCTTGACGTCATCGAGGGTGATCGACTCGACCGACTCTACATAACCCTCCTCGGGATGCTCGTACGGCGTGCCTGCATAGGCCACGCTGAAGAGCAGTTCCTTCGATAGTTCCTCGTCGCGACCGTAGCGGCGCGTTCGCTCCAGGAAGTTCATCGTCTGGCTCTTCACCCGCTCGAAGTCCTCTTCCTTGAAAGCAGGTGCCAGCAAGTGGTTCTTGAACAGCTCGTAGTAGGCGTCCAGGTTGTCCCGGTGAATGCGGCCGGTAAAGACCGTCATCTCTTTGTCGACGTTGTAGCCATACCCGGCCGCCATCGGGTAGAGCTTCTCGAGAATCGCGTCGTAACTGTCCGCCGTAGTGGAACCGTCGGACAGCAGGTATGCCGTCAGCGCCGCGACACCCTCTTTGCCGGCGGGGTCGTTCTGCGAGCCGACCTTCACCCAGATGTTGAACGCGATGAACGGTGATTCGGGCTCAG
This sequence comes from Gemmatimonadales bacterium, assembly GCA_050050535.1. Classification (GTDB taxonomy): domain Bacteria; phylum Gemmatimonadota; class Gemmatimonadetes; order Palauibacterales; family KS3-K002. Next base: position 3,072 of record JASFTY010000246.1, read on the forward strand.
GAAGGGCGATCGTGCTTTCCGGAGCCGTCTCACAGGCCCCCAGGATGAGGAGGCATACCGGTAGCAATGCTAGCTTTCTCATCATTCCCCCTCCGCCTGGACCATCGTCACCACAGTCTTGCCTGTCTCGACGAGGTAGCGCCGCGCGGCTTCGCGGACATCCTCGCGGGTGACTGAATCGAGCGTGTTGTAGTACTCGTTGACCGCCTCGATGCCGCTCGTGTTGATCACGTACGGGATCATCGAGAAGGCAATGTTCTGCGCCGTCTCGAGGCCCATCAGGAACCCGTACTTCATGTTGCTCTTCGTGTCGGCGAAGAGTTTCTCGTCGACCAGCTCCTCACTGAATCGTTCGACCGTCGCCTGAATCTCGCGCTCGATCGAGCCGACGTCGGCGGGATCGACGACCATCGCCATGATGCTCAGCAACGCCGGATCGCGAGCCAGGCCGAAGTCGCCGTTGAGGAACTGAACGCGTCGCTCCTCGATTACCAGTTTCTTGTAGATATCGGAGTTCGCTCCGAACGCGACCTGACCGAGCACCTCAGTGGACACCGCGATTCTGTCGGTGGCGCTCCAGGCAGGCCCCTTGTAGTTGACGGTGAGGATAGGCAGTGTGCGGCCTGGAAATTCCACGGTTTCGCGGCGCGGGGCTCGCTGGGTCGGCTCCTCGGGGATTTGCGGCGGCACGTAGCCGGGCTGCCAAGCCGAGTAGTACTGGCGGACCAATCCCTCGACCGCATCGACGTCGAAATCGCCGGCGATTACGAGGACGACGTTCTCGGGGCGGTAGTAGCGCTGGTAGAAGGAGAGGCTGTAGTCATAGCCCTCCGGCATCGCCCGGATGTCGGCCTCGAAACCGATCGTCGTATGCCTGTAGGTGTGCCGGTCGTAGGCCGTCTCGCGGAGCTTCTCGTCGAGGTAGCGGAACGGTGTCAGCGCGCCCTGCTGGTACTCGCCGAGCACGGCACCGGCCTCGGTGCGGAAGTCGGGCTCGGAGTAGGCGAGGTTCATGAAGCGGTCCGACTCCAGGTCCATGATCCGCTCAAGGTACTCGTTGGAGGCGACCAGGTAGTAGACGGTCTGGTCGTTGCCGGTGAACGCGTTTCGCGAAGCACCGATCTCCGCCGTGATCGCGTCGTAGTCGGGGTACTTCTCCGTGCCGCGGAACATCATGTGCTCGAAGAAGTGTGCGAAACCGCTATGACCCGGTTCCCATTCATCCCGGCTGCCCGTACGCACCATCGACACATAGGCGATCTGGTTCGGCGCGCCGGCCTCGATCAGGTAGGCCTTGAACCCGTTCTCCAACTCGACCAGTCGGTAGTCGAAGGGGAAGATGCCGTCCTGCTGGGCCAAGGCCGGCGTTGCCAGCGCCAGTGCCAGTGCCAGTTTGATCAACACTTTCATCAGCAATACCTCCGTCATGACGAAAGGGAGCCCCACGACCATGGAGACACACCGGCCGATCCGGGCGCCGGCAGTCGTCAGGCGGGCCAGGGCCTATTGTTGGGACAGTGGCAATCTAAGGCGAGAGCGGGTCTCACGCACTAGCGGACCGGCCCGCGGGGCGCGTCAGTCATCGGGCGGCGCGGCGAGCGCCCTTTCGACCAAGGCCTTGACCTCGTGCCCGGCGGGGTCCCCGGGGTGGGCCTCGATCATTCGCTCCGCGATCGTCAGCGCTCGGGAGAGCTCGCCCAGCTTCACATAGTGGTCGGCCAGGGCATACAGGTAGTCTAGGTTGTCAGGCTCGAGCTCGACGGCGGCGGTCAGGGAGGCTTCCGCCTCGGCAATCCGCCCCAGGGACTGCTTCACCAGGCCGAGGTTGTAATATGCCCGCGAGTGCTCCGGCATCCCGGCCACCGCCCGCTCCAGGAACCCGGCCGCCTCCTCGTAACGGTTCAGCTCGCCCAGCAACAGCCCCAGCGAGTAGGCTACGTCGTGCTGCGCGGGATAGTCCTCGAGCACCTGGCGGAGCAGTTGCTCCGCCTCGCGGTTTCTGCCCATCGAATTGTAGAGTACCGCGAGGTTCGCCTTCGCCGGGTAGAACAGGTCGTCGATCTCTATCGCCAGTCTGTAGTACTCCTCCGCCTTATGCGGCTCGCCGAGCCTCGCCCATAGGTTGCCCAGGTTGAAGCCGGCGAAGGGGAAATCGAGGGAATACTCCATCGCCTCCCGGTACTCGGCGAGCGTCTCGTCCAACGCCTCCTGCTGGTAGGGCCTCAACAGCCCGCTCGGTATCCCGGCCAGGCGCGTAGCCGCCTGCATGCGCACCGCACGCACGGGGTCGAAGAGGAGAGGCGCGACGAGCTCGACAAGCTCGTCCGCCGCGCCGGGGGTGAAGTTCACGACGGCCGTGTAGCGGACGAGCGGCTCCTCATCCTGCAGCGCGAGGTTGAAGGCTGCAGTGCTCTGCGCCCCCGGGTACGCGCCGAGCAGGGAGAGAGCCGTGGCCCGGACGATGGCGGGGTACAGCTCGTCTTGTGAGAGCCGGGTCAGGTCCTCGCGCGCTTCCGGCTCTCGCTCGCGACCGGCGGCGATGATCGTCCCGTAGTGTGGCTTCTTTGCCCCGCCGTACCAGTCCTCATAGTGGTCCGCCGACCATTCGACCGATTCATCGTCGTGGCAGCCGCTCTGACCGCAGGCGTTCGGGGCCCCGATCTCCACGGTGAGATCCGGCCGCGGCACCCGGATGCTGTGGTCGGCACGGTAATCGATGACCATGTAGGGCCGTTCGGCCATGTGGCACTTCACGCAGAGCGCCCCATCACTCGGCCGCCCCTCGTGCACTTTCTTGTGGAAGTGATGATCGTAACTGTCGTAGGTGTCCGCTCTGTGACACTGCAGGCAGAGCTCGTTCCCTTCCCTAACCAGCTGCAGGCTGTGAACATCGTGGCAGTCGCTGCAACGCACATCGTTCTTGAACATCTTGCTCTGGACGAACGAGCCGTAGACGTACACCTCATCGA
>JASFTY010000247.1:0-5994 GCA_050050535.1 Gemmatimonadales bacterium
CCCGGAGCCGGTGACACCGGCGATCAGCAGGTGCGGCATCGTGGCGAGATCGTAGACATCACAGCGGCCTCTGACATCCTCGCCCAAGGCGAGCGGCAGCTCGGCGCGGCTGGAGGCGTAGGCGTCCGATTCGAGGATCTCGCGTAGGTAGACGATCTTGCGCTGCGGGTTCGGCACCTCGACACCGACCGCCCCCTTGCCCGGGATGGGGGCGATGATTCTGATCGACGGCGCCTTGAGCGCCAAGGCGAGGTCATCGGCCAGTGCCGCGATCTTGCCGACCTTCACTCCAGACGCGGGGACGACCTCGAACTGGGTGACGACGGGGCCCGTGGTGCGGCCGCTGATCGTACCCTCGACCTTGAAGGTCCGCAACGTGTCGACCAGAGTCGTGCCGAGCTTGTCCAAAGTCTGCGGGCTGACCCGGTACTCCTGGCCGGGCGGCGGCTCCAACAGCTCGATAGGCGGTAGATCCCCCGCACCGTCGCCGAAGAGCCAGGTCTGCGGATCACGGCTCTTCTTCTTCTCGCGTGGTGGCTGGGCGGCAGGCGGAGATTGGACAGCGGCAGGCACGGGCTCGCCCTCGTCGCCCGCGCCGCCGAGGCCGCTGAGGATGCCGCGCGACTCGCGCCGGATCAGGCGCACGTTCAGCCACTCCCAGCCGGCACCGATTCGACGCCCCGCCGCCTTGGACCAACCGAGCAGGGCGCCGCCGGCCCGGACCAGAGCGGCCCAGCCGCGCCCGCAGAGATCGGCGCCCCGTGCGGTGCTTCGCGCCAGCGCCCGAAACGGCTCCAATCCAAGGATGAGGATCACGGAGATGACGAGGGAGACGAAGAGCAGGAGAGCACTACCGACCCATCCGATTAGCGATGCCATGAGACCGCCGGCCCAGGAGCCGTAGCTCCCAGCGAGCCAGGGCGCGCCACCGTCCGCCGGATACGCGAAGGAGGCGAGCAGCGGCGGCACGAGAGCCAGAAGGACGGCGAAGAAGAGGGTCCAGCGGCCCGTTTCGGAGTGCTCGAGCCTGCCCAGACTCCAGATACCCCAGACAAGAGGCAGAAGCGGGACCACGGCAGCACTCACCCCGAAGGACCCTACTAACGTCCCCGCCACCCACGCGCCGAGCGGCCCGGCAATGTTGCCCGAGGGGAACAACGCTCGCCCGCCCTCGCCGAACAGATCCACCGGGATCAGGCTGAGCAGGGTGAACAGGCCGACGGTGATCAGGCCGATGCCGATCAGGATGCGTTGGGTACGGTCAGCCTCCCGGTCGCCCATCGCTCACCTCCTCACCGCTTCTGCTTCTTCCCTCCACCCGTCGACTGGCCGTTCGCCGGCTCGATGCCGACGATCTGGCGATCGCGGAGGACCGGGACCTCGGGTATTGAGTCGACGGCACCGCAGAGCTTGACGTCGCCACCCTGGCCGATCTTTTCCAGCGCCCGGCCGGCCGCCGTCTCGCGCAGGAATCGCGTGCTCACCGGCCCGTGCTCCCTGGCGAGAGCCAGGGCCGCCACGGCTCCGTCGCCCAGTTCCGCCACCGTCTTCGATCCCTTCTTACCGCGATTCCGCTTCAGATACGCCTCGACCAGGAGCCCGGCGCACAGCGCGTCCTCCACGCTCACCCGTCCGCCCCGCCCCGCACAGACGACGAGCGGCTCGCCGTCATCTGCCTTCAACTGTCTGGCCACGGCGGTCAAGTTGACCAGGGCGCCGACGTACACGGACCCGGCCGCCGACAGCGATGTCAGTACATGGGTGCCGTTTGTCGTCGTCATCACGATGGTCCGGTCGTCCACGACGCCGCTGGTGAACTCGGAGGGCGAGTTGCCGAGATCGAACCCTTCGATCCGTATCCCCTGCCGCTCGCCACAGAGTACGACATCGCGGCGGCCGATCGAGTTGGCGATTCGCAGGGCCTCTTCGATGGATGCGGCCGGTACGACCGCCCGCGCGCCGTTGCGTATTGCAGCCGCGACGGTCGTCGCAGAGCGCAATACGTCGACGACAACCACGTTTCGGTTGTGTACCGGGACACGCTCGAGCTCGGACGGCGTCCAGAGAACGTCGATCTTCATGATCTTGCGGCGCCCGCCAGCTTCGGCGCCGGGAAGCGCTCGAGGAAATTGGTGTCGACGTTGCCGGCTCGGAAGTCGGGGTGTTCGAGCACCCTGCGCAGAAACGGGATCGTCGTTCGCACCCCTTCGATGACGAACATGTCGAGCGCCAGCTCTGCGCGATTGATGGTCTCCTCACGCGTGGGCGCACGCACGATCAGCTTCGCGATCAGCGAGTCGTAGTACGGAGGCACGAGGTAGCCGGCGTAGACGTGTGTGTCGATGCGGACGCCGGGCCCGCCGGGTGGGTGGAAGGTCGTGATCCGACCGGGCGATGGCCGGAAGTCCTGTTCGGGATCCTCGGCGTTGATCCGGCACTCGAGTGCGTGGCCCAGCAATGGCACGCCAGCCGGGATGGAGAGTGGCTCGCCGGCAGCGACCCTGATCTGTTCCTTGAGCAGGTCGTAGCCGGTAGCCTCCTCGGTGACCGGGTGCTCGACCTGGATCCGCGTATTCATTTCGAGGAAGTAGAACTCGCCGTTGCCGTCGAGGAGGAACTCGACCGTCCCGGCACCGACGTAGCCGATCGTCTCGACGCCGCGCACAGCGGCGTCTCCCATCTGTTTCCGCAGCTCCTCGGTCACCGCCGGGCTGGGCGTCTCTTCTATGAGTTTCTGGTGGCGGCGCTGGATCGAGCAGTCGCGCTCGTTGAGGTGGACGCCCCTGCCCCGGCGATCGCCCAACACCTGGATCTCGACGTGGCGGGCGTTCTCGAGCAGCCGCTCGACATAGAGAGCGCCGCTGCCGAAGGCGGCCTCGGCCTCGACCCCCGCCATCGTGAAGAGCCGCTCGAACTCGTCGCTCGAGCGGGCGACGCGCATGCCCTTGCCGCCGCCGCCGGCGGCCGCCTTGATCATGACCGGGAAGCCTACCTCTTCCGCCGCCTGGCGGGCCAAGCGCGCATCTTTGATGGCGTCTTCGGTGCCGGGGATGACCGGGACCCCGGCCTCCGCCATCGTGCGGCGCGCGGCGACCTTGTCGCCCATCTGTCGGATCTGCTGGGCGGTCGGTCCGATGAACACGAGCTCGGAAGCTTCGCAGATCTCGGCGAACTCGGCGTTCTCGGCGAGGAATCCGTAGCCCGGGTGAATGGCATCGGCGCCGGTGATCTCGGCGGCGGCGATGATACGGGGGATGTTGAGGTAGCTCTCCTGGGCCGGGGGCGGCCCGATGCAGATATCCTCGTCCGCGAACCGCACGTGCAGCGACTCGCGGTCGGCCTCGGAGTGAACGGCCACCGTCGGGATGCCGAGCTCGCGGCAGGCACGTATGACGCGGAGAGCGATCTCCCCACGGTTGGCGATCAGGACCTTTTCAAACACGCTGTCCACTCAGTCGGGCTTGATGCGAAACAGGACTTGACCGTACTCGACGGGCTCGGCGTTCTCCACGGCGATCTCGACAATCGTTCCCGCGACCTCCGCTTCCAACTCATTCATCAGCTTCATCGCCTCGAGAATACAGAGCGTCTGGCCGACCTTCACGTGATCACCGACCTCGACGTATGGATCCGCATCGGGAGCGGGCGCACGATAGAACGTGCCCACCATCGGCGAGGTGACCTCGTGGAGAGCCACCGCCGGCGCCTCGACCGCCGCGGCGGGCGGGCTCGACGCCTCGACCGGCGGAGCCGAGGGCGCCGGGCTACGGGCTGAGTCCTGCCCGGCGTTGACCTGAGTCGTCACGGGGCCGACCGCATTTCCTCCCATCACGAATGACGGGCTCTTCGAGATACGGATCTTCGTGGCCCAGCGGGAAATCTCGAGCGTGTCGATGTCGCTGGACTCGACGGTCTCGATTAGGCGCTTCAAGAATGCCAGGTCGATCATGAGGAGACGCGCTCCAAGTACTTGTTCTCGCGCCGGTCGACTTTGATCACGTCGCCGACATCAATGAAGAGTGGCACTTGAACGACGGCGCCGGTCTCGAGCTTGGCCCGCTTCGTACCACCCTGAGCGGTGTCGCCCTTGACGCCGGGCTCCGTATCCACCACCTGCAACTCGACGAAGAAAGGGACCTCGACAGAAATCGGCATGCCGTCACGGGTCAGCGCCTCGCAGACCATATTCTCTTTCAGGTAGACGAGCTGGTCATCGCCTATCGTCTGCGCGGGCAGCGGGATCTGCTCGTAAGTCTCGTTGTCCATGAAGTAGTAGAACTGCCCGTCGGTATAGCTGTACTGTACTGGTCGGCGGACCAATCGGACTTCGTCGACTTTTTCGCCGGCCCTGAAGGTCTTCTCGATGACGGCGCCGGTCAGAACGTTTTTCAGCTTCGTGCGGACGAACGCACCGCCCTTGCCCGGCTTGACGTGCTGGAAGTAGGTGATCGCGAAGAGCTCGCCGTCGAGTTGCAACGTCATCCCGTTACGGAAGTCTGCGGTCGATGCCATTTCCCTTGCGGCTGCAGGTTGAAGTAAGTTGGCGCAACCGGCGCCCGAATCGGCGGTCCGCGACTAGAGGGGCAGAGAGCGGAGCCGGTGTTTCTCCAGCGCCACCAGCGCGGCGGCCCCCTCCGCGGTAACCACCAAGTCATCCTCTATTCGGATCCCACCCCACTCTGGAAAGTAGAGGGCAGGCTCGACAGTTACAACCATGCCGGGGCGCAGCCGCTCCTCGCTGCGCCGGCCCAGGCGCGGTCTCTCGTGCACCTGGAGGCCGAGACCATGGCCGCTGCTATGGGGGAAGCGGTCCTCGAGCCCCTCGACGTCGAAGATTCGGCGCGCGGCGGCGTCGACATCGGAGCCCAGGGCGCCGTCCCGCAAGTTCGAGCAGGCCGCCTGGTGGGCGGCCAGGACGAGATCGTAGGCTCGCTGTTGCCGGTCATCGGGCTGGCCGACGACGAAAGTGCGAGTCAGATCGGAACAGTACCCGCGCCAGCGCGCACCGAAGTCGATGATCAGCAGGTCACCTTCTCTGATCTCGCGCTCGCTCGTTGCGGCATGTGGCAGGGCCGATCGCTCGCCCGAGGCGACGATCGTCTCGAACGCAACCGCCTCGGCTCCGTGCCGGCGCATTCGATACTCCAGCTCGGCGGCGATGTCAACTTCCCGGGCGCCCGACTGGACGAGCGGCAGGGTGTCGATCAGGGCGGCGGCGGCGATCTCTGCAGCTTTGCGGATCAGGGCGATCTCGTCCTCATCCTTCCGGGCCCTGACCTCCTCCACGAGCCCGAGGACGGGCCGCCAGTCGACCGCTCCCTCCGCAGCGCGCAGGCGCTCCCACTCGCCGACGGTGACGTGATCTGCCTCGAACCCCAGGTGGCGGCCGGCGAATTCTCGCGCTGCCCGCTCCGCCAGGCCGGCGATCGGCTGGTCGCGCAGAACGAGCAGCTCGAAGCCGGCGTCGTCGGGCAGCTCAGTTCGGGCCTGCGTATCGTAGCGGCCGTCGGTGACGAAGATCACTTGATCCTCGTCGAGCAGCAGCCAGCCGCTGGATCCGGCGAACCCGGTCAGGTAGCGGAGGTTCGCGCTGTGCGAAACCAGCAGGCCGTCGAGCTCGCGTTCTGCAAGTTCGGCGCGGACGCGGGCCAAGCGCCTGGCGGCCGAGCTGACAGGACCTCTCATTCGCGACGAAGGTAAGCGACCAGTCCTTCCAACGCGAGCACGTAGCTGTCGCCTCCGAATCCCGAGACCAGGGCGACGGCTATGTCGGAGAGATATGAGTGATGGCGAAAGGTCTCGCGTGCATAGATGTTGGTGAGGTGCACCTCGACGAACGGGACATCGATCGCCTTCAGGGCGTCGCGGATCGCAACGCTGGTATGCGTGTAGCCGGCGGCGTTCACGAGCAGACCGCTGAAGTTCGGACCGGCACGCTGGATCCAGTCGACGAGCTCGCCTTCGATGTTGGATTGGAAGAAATCGACCTCGACG
>JASFTY010000248.1:0-5931 GCA_050050535.1 Gemmatimonadales bacterium
GGGTACGCGAGTAGCGTCGCCTCCATGTGCGGTGCCAGGACGAGGGTCAGCATCGTCGTGAAGACGTAGCCGCTGACGAAGAGGGCGATGAGGTGAGGGATCCAGCTCCGCACCTGAGCCTGCAGCTCGCCCTCGGTCTTCATCGCCAGGTAGATCGCCCCGTGCATGGCGAACAGCGCCAGCGTCGTGACACCGACCACCAGCGGGTAGGGGCGCAACAGGCCAACAAGGCCGCCAGTGTACTCGCCGTTGGCGTTCAGTGGGATGCCGAGCGCGATGTTGCCGAGTGCGACTCCGATGAGGACCGACGAGACGATGCTGCTCACCGCGAAGCTGATATCCCAGGCTTTGCGCCAGGTGGGTGACTCGCGCTTGCTGCGGAACTCGATGGCCACGGCGCGAAAGATCAGGGCGACCAGCAGCAGCATGAAGGCGATGTAGAATCCGGAGAACGCGCTGGCGTACACCTCCGGGAAGGCGGCGAACAGGGCGCCGCCGCCGGTGACCAGCCAGACCTCGTTGCCGTCCCAGACGGGACCGATCGAGTTCAGCAGGATCCGCCGGTCGTGGTCGGACCGGGTGAAGAGGTGGAGCGCCCCGACGCCGAGGTCGAAACCATCGAGCACCGCGTATCCGGCCAGCAGCACGCCGACCAGTATGAACCAGACAGTATTCAGGTCGAGACTCATGCCCGTCTCCCCTCATCCACGGGGATCTGCCCGGGACCGTGTTGGATCTTCTCGTTCAGCAGGTAGATGAACAGGGCCAACAGGAACAGGTAGATCAGCCCGAACAGGACAAGTGATGTGGTCACCTGGGTCGCCGACACGACGTTGGAGAGCGCGTCGGAGGTGCGCAGCAAGTCGTAGACGATCCACGGCTGGCGCCCAACCTCCGCCGAGAGCCAGCCCAGCTGGTTGGCGATCTGTGGGCCGAGGACGGAGAAGACGAGAAGCCAGAGTAACCAGCGGGTCTCGAACAGCTTACCGCGCCACCAATAGACGGCGCCGAGGACCGAAATCACGATCAACAGGAAGCCGATCCCCACCATCAGGTGGAACGATTGGAAGACGATGTTCACCGGTGGGCGGTCCGCCTCGGCAAAGGCGTCCAGTCCGGTGACCGACGCGCCGGCGTCGCCGTAGACCAGCCAGCTCAGCAGGCCCGGCATTCTGACGCCGTAGGTCCGACCGGCGTCCTCGTCGACCCAGCCGCCGGCGTAGAGCGCGGCCGGCCCGGTCTCGAAATGGCCCTCGTAAGCGGCGAGCTTGGCCGGCTGGTTGGCGGCCACGTTCACCGCGCTGCTGTGGCCGGTGACGAGTTGCAGGAGCGAGGAAACGACGGCCAGCACGAGCGCGATCTTGATCGACGCTTTCGCGAACTCCCGATGCTTACCCCGCAGCAGGTAGAAGGCGCTGACGCTCAGCACCAGGAAGGCGCCCGCCTGCCACGCCCCCATGTAGACGTGGGTGATGCGGTCGAGAAACGATGGGTTGAGCACCGCTTCCCAGAAGCTGGTAAGCTCGGCCCGCACGCCGCCGCCGACCTTCTCCACGATGTGGTAGCCCGCCGGTGTCTGCTGCCAGGAATTCGCCACTACGATCCAAATCGCACTGAAGTGCGCGCCCGCCGCCACCGCCACCGTCGAGATAAAGTGGGTCCGCGGCTTCACTTTGTCCCAGCCGAACAGCAGGATCGCCAGGAAGCCCGACTCGAGGAAGAACGCGAAGATGCCCTCGGCCGCCAGAGCGGCGCCGAAGATGTCGCCGACGTAGCGAGAGTACTCGGCCCAGTTGGTGCCGAACTGAAACTCCATCACGATCCCCGAGGCCACACCGAGCGCGAAGATCAGTCCGAACACCTTGACCCAGAACCGGGTCATCTGGTGGTACAGTTCCACCCCGGTCTTCAGGTACATCCCTTCCATGATGACGAGCAGCAAGCCGAGCCCGATGCTCATCGGCGGAAAGATGTAATGGAAGGCTATGGTGACTGCGAACTGAACGCGCGATAGAATCTCGACATCCATTGACGACTCCTAACTGATTCGCAACGGGCCAACCCTCTACACAGAATCAGTCCTCCCGCCCGGCGAAGTGGCGGTAGAGCATGAAGGTGCCGAAGGCGGCGACCGTCAGCAGGAGCGCCGGAACGACCACGCTCCACAGCGGGCCGCCGATGGGCGCCTCAGCGGGTAGGGGTGCGACGGCGCCCGACTGGACGCAGGCGGCGAAGTCCGCCAGGGTCGTCGACGTCATGGCGCCTCCTCGTCTTGGGCCTCGGGTCGCAGGTGCTTTCTCCAGCCCCAGTAGGCGAAGGCGAGGCCGGCGAACGAGGCGACGTAGGCGATGCTCATGCCGATCAACGTGACGAGACCACGGTCCATCTCTCAGCCCTCCGCCCCGACGTCGAGGGCGCTGTCGTCCCAGCGAACGCTGCGTTCCAGTTCCTCGAGGTAGCGGGCCTGTTTCGCCTCGTAGTCGACGGAGACAGCGCGCAGCTTCGGGTCGATCACCCAATAGAGCAGCACGCCGCCGGCCAGCGCGGCGAGCGTGATCAGCGCGCCGTCGAGCAGGCCGAGCAGCAGCCGGGCCACCCCCATGATGATCAGTGCGTAGACGATCGGTGACAGGACGACGGCGATCCAATCTTCGCGGCTCCACCCTTCGGCCTGCTCGGGCGTCCAGGTCCGGCGGATCAGCGGGCGGCGGCCGCTCTGTTGCGGCTTGACTTGCGGGGCGATCAGCCCGCGACGTTCCGCCTCGTCCTGCACGGGTCCCCACCAGCCCAGCGGTCGCGTCTGCACGTAGTAGTGGACCAGGTGGTCCATCTTCTCGGGCGCGGTGAGCAGGGTGGCGGGTATGAAGACGATGGCGCCCAACGCCATCAGTAGCCAGAACTGCCCGTAGTCTGGCAGCGGCGGTATGACACCGAACGCCGGGAAGATCCAGACGACCAGCCAGGACACGCCGAGGTTGGCGATCCAGGCGGCCAGGTAGCCCCAGGCGTTGAAGCGCCACCAGACGACCTGCAGGATGTTGGGCAGCCAGATGCCGGCCATCATCAGCCAGAGCGCGAAGATGAGCCAGCTGGTGATCTCCTCCATCATCAGCCCGTAGAAGAACGATCCCAGCAGCAGAACGAAGGTTGCCGCCCGGCCCATCCACACCAGGCGGCGCTCCGAGGCCTGCGGGTTGACGTAGCGCTGGTAGAGGTCGCGGGTGAAGTACAGCGCGCCGAGGTTCAGGTGGCTCGATATGGTGGACAGATGGATCGCCAGGATCGCGCCCATGAAGACGCCCACCATGCCCACCGGCAGCAGCTCGAAGCCCATCCGGAACCAGCCCAGCTCGTAGTCGGCCACGTTGGCGATGTTGGGCGCCAGCACAAAGAAGGCGAGGATGACGGCCGCCCAGAGACCGTTGCGTACCAGGGTGAGCGCTCCGCCGGCCCATAGACCGTAGCTCGCGTCGCGCACGGTCTTCGCCGACTGGATCCGCTGCGCCTCGACGTACCAGTCGATGCTGGTGCCCATCCCGAACCCGCCGATAACGGCGATCACCAGCATCGTCAGCCACCAGGCGGCGGGAAAGTCGCCGCTGAATAAGCCGGTGAAAGCGAAGACGTCGAGCCGCCACGCTTCGCCCATCTCGATCAGCCGCGTCGAGACCGCGCCGGGACCGCCCACCGCCCAGAGGCCGACCACCGTGACCAGCGCGATGGCGAAGATGGCGACGATCCCCTGCAGGAAATCGCCCATCACCACGCCCCAGTAGCCGGCGGCCAGCGTGTAGACGGCGGTGATGGCGCTCGGGATCATCAACCCCACCCAGACCGGCCAGCCGAACACCAGGTTGCCCACCTTGCCCATGGCAATGCCCACCCAGCCGAGGATGAACATGTTCATGAACACCTGCCAGCCGGCCATCCAGCCGCGCAAGAGCTCCGCACCCAGGCCGCCGAACCGCATCACCTGCCATTCCGCCTGCGTGTAGGCGAGCGAGCGGCGGAAGATGCGGGCCGAGACGAACGAGGCGATGGCGGTCCACGCCGTGAAGAACGTGTACCAGAGTCCGCGCAGCCCGTGAGCGTAGATGACACCCGTCACCCACATCGGCGTGTCCGTCGCCGTATGAGTGCTGAACACCGACGATGCCGGTAGCCACCAGGGCAGGCCGCGGCCGGCCAGGAAGAAGTCGGACTCGGAACGCCGGGCCAGGCGGTAGAAGAAGAACGCGCCCCCCACCATCAACAGCAGGAACGCGGCAGCCCAGAGCCAGTCCAATCCGGTGAAGTTGACCAAGCTGAGCGTGAGTTGAGTTGGGGGTTGAGTGCGTCAGCGGCGCATCTTACGCCGCTCGCCGGGCCGGTGCAAGACGGTTGGCTGGTCGAGCACGGCGATGGGCCGTCACCGCATGTAGCGCATGTCGGTCGGAGGCCGGGAGAACCACTCGCTTCGGGCTCGCGCCACCTGGGGAGAGCGGCTCAAACGCCAGTGGTGTGCTCGCGACCTCCGCGAGCTGGTTCTCCCGGCCTCCTCCCCATCCCCAACGCTCGTGTCCCATCGCCGCACCCTCCCGTTCGCAATCTCTAGTTCTGCATTTCCCGGTCGAGCGCGAGGATGGTCTGCAACAGGACAGCGGCGCCGTTCGCCATGTCCTCGGGCCGAGTGTATTCCCCCGGCGCGTGGCTGATGCCGCCGACGCTGGGGACGAAGATCAGCCCGGTCGGCGCGACGCGGGCCATGTTCTGAGCGTCGTGGCCGGCACCGCTCGGCATCAGCTGGTAGCTGAGGCCGAGCCGCTCGGCGGCCGCGGCGATCGCACCGCGGATCAGCGGATCCGTCGGCGCCGGGACGGCGCTGACGTCGAGATGGGAGAACGAGATGCGCGTCCCGCTCGCGCCGGCGATGCGCTCCGCCGCCGCCTGGATCTCGGCGAACAGCGCGCGGATCGTATCGGCCGATAGGTCGCGCAGCTCGAGGCTCATGACCACGCGACCGGGTATCACGTTGGGGGCGCCGGGCTCGGCCCGGATGCGGCCGACCGTGCCGACCTGCCGGCCGGGCGCTCCGGTGACGATCTCGTTCACCGCGATGATCAGGCGTGCGGCGGCGAGCAGCGCATCTTGGCGCTGATCCATGGGTGTAGTCCCCGCGTGGTTGGCGAAGCCTTCGACCGTGACCTCCCACCACTCGATGCCGACGATCCCCTCGACGACCCCGATCTCGAGCCCCTGCGACTCCAGGCTGCCGCCCTGCTCGATGTGAAGCTCGATGAACGCCACTACCTCGCCTTCCCGGCGCCGCGCTTCGGCGAGCCGATCGGGGTCGCCGCCCAGGAAGCGGATGCCATCACCGATCGTCTTGCCGCTGTGGGTCACGACCTCGAGCGCCTCCGGTGTCAGCGTCCCGATCAACGCACGGCTGCCTGTCAGGCCGCCCTCCTCGTCGACGAAGACAATGACCTCGAGCGGATGAAGCGTCGTGAAGTCGTTCTCGTTCAGGACCTCGACACATTCGATGGCGGCGAGCACTCCCAGGTCGCCGTCGTAGATGCCGCCGTGGGGCACCGCGTCGATGTGCGAGCCGAACATGATGCTCGGGCGTTCGGGGTCGGTGCCCTCGCGCCGGCCGATGATGTTGCCGGCCGCGTCGATCCGGACCGCGAGACCCGCATCGCGCATCAGCGACATGATGTACTCCCGGCCCTCGACGTCGGCATCGCTGAACGCGACCCGGCCGTTGCTGCCGTCCGGGTTGCGGCCATACTCGGCCAGCTCGAATATGCGCCGCTCGATCCGGGCGGCATCGACACGCAGGTCCTCAAGAGCGGTCTGCGCCTGCAGCGCCCGCGGCGCACCGGCGAGGCTGAGCACGAACGTAACGCTGATCAACAGGGTGTTGCGCATCATCTCACGGTCTCCGGTCTC
>JASFTY010000249.1:0-5899 GCA_050050535.1 Gemmatimonadales bacterium
ATGGATCAACTGCCCGTAGGAGACGTGCTTGTCGCTGATGAGATCGCCAGGCTGGTACCCGGTGAGCTCGTAGCAGCCGCTGCTGACGAACTCCATCGACCAGTTGCTGTTGTTCCTGCAGCGATAGGCCATCCCCGGCAGGTTGCCCATCAGTGTCGCCAGCGCGCGCTGGCTCTCGCTCAACGCCGCGTCGGCACGGGCGCGCTCGATGGCGTAGCGCACCGTGCGGCCCAGGCTGTGGGCGTCCATCCGCCCTTTGACGACGTAGTCCTGGGCGCCACGCCGCGCCGCCTCCATCGCCGGCGCCTCGTCATCGCCGTGCCCCAGAACCACGATCGGGACGCCCGGGGCCTCAGCGTGCACCCGGTCGAACGTCATCAGCCCGCTGCTGTCGGGCAGCCCCAGGTCGAGCAGGATCAGGTCGACCCCACCGGCGGCCAGCCGCGTGAGCCCGGCGGACAGGCAGTTGGCGTGCTCAACGGTGAACTCGCCGCCCGCCGAGCCCAGCATCCCCTCCACGAGGCGGGTGGTGCCGGGGTCGTCCTCGATCAGCAGGACACGTGTCGCTGGCTCCGTCATCGGGGGTAGTGGCGTTGCTTGCGTACCAGTGTCAGCGTTTGTTTTGGAATTAGGTCGCTGCTCGCCGGCCGGACCGAACCAGGGACGGCTCGCGAGAGCCCTTACGGGTAGGGGGAGGACAGGCTTTTCGCTACTGCCGGAATCTGTAATATGTGTAGATTCCAACGATTTAGGAAGCCCGGCCGCTTTTTCCCGGTATGGTGGGCCGGCGTCGGGGCGGATCGTCCCCATCAACCCCGGGACGAGCCGGGGGACCGACGCGCTCCGGCCTCACCTCCGTGTCGCCGCGAACGTACCGTTCGGCTGGTAGAGTACCAGCTCGGTCACCGCGCCCGACTCGTCCTTCTTGAACTCGAGGCTGTAGCCGCTGAGCCCCTTCAGATCGAACGTCGTCTCTCGGCTCGGTACCAGCTCGTAGGTCGGCTGTCCGGGCACGGTGAGCGTGAGCGTGTCGTCGCCCCGCAGCGCCACGCTGAGGACGGTGGTCCCGAGCTCGTACTCGCCCTCGAACTGCTCGAGGAACGCACGCTGCCGCATCGATTCATCGGCGACGCGTGTGAAAACTATGTCGTCGACACTGGGCTCGAACGGCACGAGCAGCCAGTCGATCTCGCCCTTCTTGTCGTAACGGAACATCAGCTTCAGCTCGCCCAGGGGGACGAGCGGGTCCTCAGGAACCTCGAAGACATCGTAGTGGAAGTGCCTGAGCGCCACGCTGCCGTCGTTGAACGTAGCTCTCAGCGCGCCGTCCTCGAGCTCCACCCGGATGACCCCGTAACCCGGGTGCTCGTATTTGCCGACGTAGTCGGCCAGCGGGTGTGAGGGCGACGTACCTTCCACACGATAGGCGTGGCCTTCCTCCTCGGCTCGCTCTTCCGCCTCCCTCATCTTCGCCTGCTGCTCTCTGACGCGCGCCGCCCAATCGACGGGCTCGAGCCCCAACAGCCGATCAATAACGCGGCGCGTCACGATCGTCGGTACGGGGTTGTCGCCCGACAAGTTAGTCAAGACGATCATGCCGACCCGCTCGCGCGGAATGAAGGAGAGCAGCGAGATGAACCCATCGATGCCGCCGCCGTGTTGCACCAGCTTGTGCCCGCGATAGGCCCCGACGATAAAGCCCATGCCGTATGCGCTGTGCCCCAGCTCGTCGTACTCGATGTTGCTCTGTATGGCCATCTGCGGCGTCTGCAGCTGCCGCGCGTTGTTCTCCGACAGCAGCTGCTCGTCGCCGTACTTGCCCGCGTCGATATGGAACTGGACGTAGCGGATCATCTCCTCGACGCTCGAGTTGATCGAGCCCGCCGGCCCGACCTCATCGATGTTGCGGAAGTCGATCTGCCGGACATCGTCGCCGATCAGCGTGTAGGGGTAGGCGAAGTCGTCCGATCTCTGAGATTCGTCGACTGAGAAGTTCGAGCGCGACATCCCGAGCGGCTCGAAGATCCGCCGCCTGACGAGCTCTTCCCAGGTCATGCCGGCCAGCCGGCCGGCGAGATAGCCGGCGGTCATGAACATGAGGTTCTGGTACTGGTAGGCAGAGCGGAAGTCGCGGCTCGGCTCCAGGTAGCGGAGCCGCTCGTACAGCTCACGGCGCGTGAAGGCCGAGCCGTACCATACGAGGTCGTGGCGCGGCAGCCCGGACCGGTGGGTGACCAGGTCGCGGGGCGTCATCCGCTCGCTGGCCACCGGGTCGTGCAGCTGGAAATCGGGCAGGTACTCGCGCAACGGCTCGTCCCATTCGAGCCGACCCTCGTCGGCCAGCATGCCGAGGGTCGTGACGGTGAACGACTTGGTGATCGAGCCGATGGCGAAGAGCGTCCGCGACGTCACCGGCAGCCGCTCATCCACGTCGC
The DNA here is from genome assembly GCA_050050535.1 of Gemmatimonadales bacterium. Taxonomy (GTDB): domain Bacteria; phylum Gemmatimonadota; class Gemmatimonadetes; order Palauibacterales; family KS3-K002. The sequence continues at coordinate 2,436 of JASFTY010000249.1, forward strand.
GGTACCCATAGCCCTTCGACAGTACGACCGCGCCGTCCTCGACGACGGCCAGGGCGAGGCCGGGCACCTCCCATTCCGCCATGACCTCGGCGATGAAGGCGTCGAGCTCGTCGAGCCGGGCCATAGCGCCGTCGCTGCGGGCGACGGTCGCGGCGCTCTGAGGCTGGGCGGCGGCTGCGGCCGGATACGAGAGCAGAACGATGAACAGCGGTAGGAGCGCAAGGGTCCTACGCATGAGGCCTCCTCGGTCGATCACGCCACCTGTCTGATATCGGTTGTCCGGATCGCTCGGCCGGCCGCACCAACTCAGTCGGGGGTCACCTTGTAGACCTCGTCACCCTTCCTGACGCGATCCTTCACCTTGAAGGCGACCTCGGTGCCCTTGGCGGCCGTCTCGACCGCCGCGTGGTCCACCTCCATCGAGGTGATCTCCTGCTCGACATCGGTCGTGTGGCCGCGGATGTGGAGTACATCGCCGATCTTGATGTCGGCGACGAGCTTCACGACCCCGACCTCGGGCTTGGCGAAATAGTGGGTAATGCTGCCGACCAGTTCCTCTGCCATGGTGTCACCTCCGGCGGAGCGCGGGATTCGAGCGGCTGGGCGCCCGGTGCTATCGTTTGAGGGTTGCTGTCCAACGTACTTCGGGCGACGGCCTCGGGAAAGTAGCGGAACGTCCGCCCCTCTTGCTATACTCAGGACTGGGGAGGCCCCCGCACCCCTCGCCCGCCCTTCCGGCGGGCGATGCCATCGACAACGTATCCTCGGGCGAGTTGTCCCGCGACACAGAGACCGACGACGGTCAGGGAGGCATCTGGGAATGGCCGGCACAAAAGGCACGATCGGCATCCTCACGGGCGGAGGCGACGTTCCGGGGCTGAACCCGGCGATCCGCGCCGTCACGATTCGCGCCCTGCGCGAGGGCTACCGGGTCCTCGGCATCAAGCGCGGCTGGGCGGGTTTGGTGGATCTGATCCCGGACAAAGAGGCCGACAACTCGGCCTGCGTCACGACGCTGACGCAGGAGGTGGTGAACCGCGCCGGGCGGACCGGCGGCACGTTCCTGCATACCTCGCGGACGCGGCCGAGCCATCTCCCGCAGGTACTGGTGCCCCAGCGCATCGCCGACCGCTACAGCGACGATGTCAACGACGTAACGCCCGATGTGCTGAAGAACCTCGAGTTCCTCGGCATCGACACGCTGATTCCGATCGGCGGCGACGACACGCTGAGCTACGGCCTGCGCCTGCACGAGGAGGGCGTCAGGGTCGTGGGGATCCCGAAAACGATGGACAACGACGTGCCGGGGACAGACTACTGTATCGGCTTCAGCACCTGCGTCACCCGCACGATCGAGTTGACCCACAGGCTCAGGACCACCGCCGGCTCGCACGAACGGTTCCTGGTCATCGAGGTCTTCGGGCGCTACGCCGGCTACACCGCCCTGTTGCCGACGATGGCGGGCGCCGCCGACCGCTGCTGCATACCGGAGCACCGCTTCGACATCGAGCGCCTGCTCGAGCTACTGATCGAGGACCGCAACCTGAACCCCAGCAAGTACGCGGTCGCCCTAGTGTCCGAGGGCGCGACGATGAAGCACCAGGAGGAGATGACGTACGAGACGGAGGAGACGGACCAGTACGGGCACCGCAAGCTGGGCGGCGTCGGCGACACGGTGTCAGCGCTGCTCAAGGACCTATCGCCGGGCAAGAACAGGGGCCGGCGCGTCAACGTCGTCAACCAGCGGCTCGGCTACCTGGTCCGCTGTGGCGACCCCGACGCGCTCGACTCGATCGTTCCGATGGCGTTCGGCAATCTGGCGCTCGACCTGGTTCTATCGGGCAGCGCCGGCCGACTGGTGAGCCTGCGTAACGGCGTTTACGACAGCGTGCCGATCGACGTGGTCGCGGGTCGCAAGAAGGTGATCGACGTACACAAGTACTACGATCCGGATCGTCTGCGACCCAAGTACAAGACGCTTCTGCGGCAGCCGTTGTTCATCATGACGAGTGACGTTTGACAACTGCTTCGATACTCAACAGCCGACAGCCGACTATCAAGTTCCGGCTTTTCTTCGACTAGCGACGCTGGACTGCGGACGTTCGACGTCGGACGTTGGCCGTCGAGCGTAGCGTATGACCTCGAGCGTCGACGATCGAATGCCGACTGTCCAGTGTCCAAAACGATTCATCCCTTTTCCAGCAACTCCCGAACAGCCATCAGCGCGGCGCCGCGCGCGGCATCGACCGCCGCGGGTAGCGGAACGCACGGGTAGTCGGCCGTGGCGGCGACCAGCTGATCACGCAGTGCTCCGGCCGGCGACAGGAGTCCACCGCCGAGCGCCAGGGCCGGTAGCGCGCTCCAGGGACCCAGCCGCGTGAGCAGAGCCGCGATGTGGCTCGTGAGCGCCGCGATGGCGCCGCCGACGATCGACGCTGCGACCGCATCGCCTGACCCGGCGGCCTCGCAGACGAGCGGCGCCAGCCCGGCGATCTCGGACTTCGCCGCGCGCGCCGCCCAACTCTGCAGATCGTCGGGCCCGGCGGTTCCGAGCCGCGCGGCGAACCGCGCCGACAGCTCGGTCTCGCTCCCCCTGCCGTCGGCGGCCCGCAGCGCCGCCCGCAGGCCGCGCAGACCGATATCGTAGCCGCTGCCCTCGTCGCCGATCAGCGAGCCCCAGCCGCCGGCACGTGCCTCACGTCCGTCCTCGGCCCGGCCCCAGGCTATCGAGCCGGTACCCGAGATGACCAGGATGCCGGGGCGATCGGCGAACGCATCGTAGAGCGCCGCCTCGGCATCGGTCACGACCCGCGCCCGCGACGCGATGCCGCGCGCCGCGAGGGCCGCCTCGACATCCGACCGCTCTGCCTCGCGCCCCACACCGGCCAGCCCCGCGCAGAGCGCCAGGACCGGGAGCGCTACATCCGCCTGCTGCCCGGCTCGCTCCGCTGCCAGCGCCAGCGCCTCGATCTCGACCGGGCCGGTGGCCCGATCGGTCAGGGACGGGCCGGCGTCGCCACGGCCCAGCTCCCGCCCCGCCTCGTCGAGCAGCACGGCGCGCGTGGCCGTGCCGCCGCCATCGACTCCTATCACGTATCGCGATTCCATCTCCGTCCACCGAAGGCCGCCGAGACGCGGCCGACGCTGAAGGTCAGCAGGGTGCCGATGAAGACGTACCACGGCCAGGCCACGTAGGCGCGACCGAAGCTCCAGAGCGCGACCATCGCCAGCACCCCGACGGCGATGGCGACCACCGCGTCACGCGCCCGCGCCGCCGGCACGAACAGAGCCAGCGCGAACGCGCCCAGTAGCCCGCCGTAGACCAGCGAGGCGATGCCCAGCGCCACCTCCACAGCCGTCGTGCCCCGGCTCAACGGGATGAACAGCAGGGCACCGGCGATCAGCAGGGCCGACCACAAGAGCGTGAAGGCTTTCCCCACCCGCAGCGTGCCCGCATCATCGGC
>JASFTY010000250.1:0-5887 GCA_050050535.1 Gemmatimonadales bacterium
AGAAGAGCCGCGACGGCGGCCTCACTTGGAGCGAGCGGTTGCCGGTTCCCGAAAACTGGGCCACCTCACAGGAGGTGCCCACCATCTACCGCCTCATCGACCGCGCCGGCGTCGCGCGGCTGGTTCTGTTCTCCGGTCTCTACCCCATCCGCATGGCGGTGTCCGAGGACGACGGAGCGACCTGGACGCCGCTCGAACCGCTCGGCGAGTTCGGTGGAATCGTCGCCATGGCCTCCGTCGAGCGCCTCGCGAACGGCGACTACATGGCCCTGTTCCACGACGACGGCCGCTTCCTGCACGGAACCGGCGAGCCCGGCCGCTTCCGGGTCTTCAAGACGATCTCCACCGATGGCGGCCTCACATGGAGCGCGCCTCTGGTCGTGACCGAGCACCCGCAAGCCCAACTCTGCGAGCCGGGGCTCGTTCGCTCGCCCGGCGGATCGCAGATCGCGTTGCTGCTCCGCGAGAACAGCCGAAAGTACAACTCCTTCGCCGTCTTCTCCGACGACGAGGGCACGTCATGGTCCCAACCCAGAGAACTGCCCGCCGCCTTGACCGGCGATCGCCACACCGCCCGCTACGCGCCGGACGGTCGACTCTTCATCACCTTCCGCGACATGGTGCGCGGCAGTCCCACCTGGGGCGATTGGGTCGGTTGGGTCGGTACCTACGAGGACATCGTGACAGGCCGCGAAGGTCAGTACCGTGTCCGGCTCATGGACAACAAGCGGAACGCCGATACCGCCTACCCAGGGCTGGAACTGCTACCCGACGGCACATTCGTCGCCACGACCTACGGCCACTGGAACGAGGATTCCGAGCCCTATATCGTCAGTGTGCGATTCAAGATCGAAGAACTCGACGCAAGGGCGGACATCTGATCTTTGAGTGTCGAATACACGATACCGACACCGTCACTCCACCCGATACGCCTCCATTGCGTAGTACTCCGCCAGCCCCAGCCGGTCGGCCCGCGCCGCCGTGTCCAGGTTCCGTGACTCCACACGCTGCCAGAACTCACGGTCGTCGTAGCCGCCCGGGAACGGCGCCACATCCTTCTGCGACTGATGCTTGAAGATCGCCAGAATCTTTCTGCGTAGCTCCTCCTGTGACAGCGGCACCAGCACGTCGGCCTGAGTCAGCGTCCACTCCTCCCACGCGCCACGATAGAGCCAGATCTGCGGCTCGCCGTTATAGCGCGCCAGCGCCTGATCGATCGCCGACCTGCACAGCCGGTGTGTCCCGTGTGGGTCGGAAAGATCGCCCGCAACGAAAATCAGGTCTGGCCGGAAGTCGCGTAGCAGCTCCAGCACGATCTCGATGTCTTCTTCGCCGATCGGCCGCTTCCGCACTTCGCCCGTCCGATAGAACGGCATGTTCAGGAAGCGGGCCGCCGCCCGCGGCAATCCGACATCGGCGATTGCCGAGACCGCTTCCGACTCCCGGATGAAACGCTTCAGACTCTGCACCCGCTCCGAATCCACATCGCCGGGCTGTTTCTTGTCGAATCCCTCCTCGATCTCCTTGCGCAAACCACGCACCTTCGCCTGATCGAGGTCCAGCGACGGCGCCGCCCGCACCACGAAGTCGAGATGACGCTCCACGTCATGATCGAACACCGCGATGTTTCCGCTCGTCATATAGGCAACCACGATCTCGTTCTCGTTCTCCCATAGCTTCCGCAAGATGCCGCCCATCGAGATCACGTCGTCGTCAGGATGCGGCGAAAAGACCAATACCTTCTGCCCCACCGGCAGCTTCGAACGACCCCGAATCTTGTCCCGCAGCAGCGTAAAGACCTCGCCGTTCACCTCCCCGGCGTTCGCATACTTGTTGAGCAGCGGGCTCAAGTGATTCTCACGATAGTCCCGTGCCGTCAGCTTGAGGATCGCCTTCCCCGTCTCTTCCGCCAGCCACACCACCGCTTCCTCGGTCATTTCACGCGTCCACTCCACCGCTTCCAGCACCCAAGGCGTCTTTATCCGTGTCAGCTCGCCCGCCGCCGCCAGGTCCAGGTACACTGTCGCGTTGGGATGCTGCTGCAGGTAGGTGGCGGTTACATCTTGCGATACCACACCCTCCACCGCGCGCCGCACGATCGGTGCCTTGTGCTCGCCCGTCGCGATGAGCGCGATCTCCTTCGCGTCCATTATCGAGGCGATCCCCATGGTGATCGCCTCGAGCGGCACATTGTCCTCACCGAAAAAGTCGGCCGCCGCGTCCCTCCGCGTGATCGTATCCAACGTGATCAGCCGCGTACGTGAGTCCGGCGACGAACCCGGCTCGTTGAACCCGATATGGCCGCTGCGTCCGATCCCGAGAATCTGCAAGTCGATGCCGCCCGCCTCACGGATCGCTTCCTCGTACGCCCGGCAGTGCGCCTCCAGCTTATGGCGCGGCACGCCCCCGTCGGGGAGATGGATGTTGCGCGGGTCGAGGTTCAGGTGAGCGAAAAGGTTCTCCATCATATAGAGCCGATAGCTGTGGATGCTGTACGGCGACATCGGGTAATACTCGTCGAGATTGAACGTGACCACCCGCGAGAAATCCACTTCACCCGCCTCGTACCTGCGGATCAGCTCACGGTAGATGCCGACCGGCGTGCTCCCGGTCGCCAGGCCGAGAACGCACCGGCCCTTCGCCGCAGTCTCGCGCTCGATGACCTCGACCATGCGATCGGCGAGCAGAACGGCCAGGTCTTGTGGATCGTCGACCATGACCGTCGGAAGGTTCTCGCGCTCACGCGAGCCCCCGATGACAACGACGTCGTCGTCGGATGTCTCTCTCATGGCAGCGCCTCGTTGCAGGTCCCTCCGGCTGGGGCAAGATTGCCCACATAATATGACAGTACACAGCAACCTTCCACCTTCGGTGGAGGCGCTTTCCGCTATGGAGCACGACGCTGTTGATTTCAAGACACTCATCGAAGACGCACTGGCGAGCGACGAGCCCGATGGTGCGATCACGACCCCCAGCGGCACGCGCATGACGTACCAGAAGCGGCCCGAGCCCGGCGTGGCGATTCGCCTGACCGGCGAGCAGAGCGGCCCGCGGCGGATCACCCTCATCATGTACGAGGCCGCGCCAGCGCGACCGGACGCCTATCCGCCTAGCCTACCGTACATCCCCGACGCGACGGCGGCCGTCATGGTGCTGGGAGAGGACGAGGCCGCCCATACCGTCGTCTGGCCGGAGGTGCCCGAGGTGTCGCCGTTGGTCGACGAGCTCGTGCGCCAGAGTCTAGAGGGCGGCTGGGAGATCGAGGCGGCGTCGCCAGTGTTCTTCATGCGCATGGTCGGACTCAGGCGCGGCAGCCGCCACCGTCACATCATGGCCATATCGCTCGGGCGCACGAGGCGGTTCGTCAGCCTCACCGAGGGAGAGCCGAAGCGCTGAGATCTCTCCACACCACCCGGCTCCTGCGCTCGTCGGGGCGGAAACCTATTATTATGATTGCAGTCATCCCAGGCGACAGTGGGCGGCGTCCCGCCTGGCCGGGCGCCGCGCGTGCCCCAACGCCGCAGTCCCCAGGAGCATTGGCGACCGAACATCGGCCCAGGTAGGGCCCATCCGGGCAGCCCTGAGTCCGTCCGGCCGCCCCCGAGAGGGAGGGACGGGATGTACATGGCCCGGTCGAACTATCCCCTGATCCTCGCCGTGACGGCGCTCGCCGCGCTGACCCACGCAACGCAGGCCGTCGCACAGGATGTGCCCGACTGGGAGAACCCCGCCGTCATCGCCCTCAACAGGGAACCGGCGCACGCGACGCTGTTCCCCTTCGAGACGCGCGAGCTGGCGCTAGGCCGCGACGAGAGTGGCTCCGCGTATTACCGGCTCCTCAACGGCAGCTGGAAGTTCAACTGGGTGAGGAAGCCGGCGGACCGGCCGGTCGATTTCTACCGCGAGGACTACGACGATTCCGGCTGGCGCGAGATCCCCGTTCCCGGCAACTGGGAGGTTAACGGGTTCGGCGTGCCGATCTACCTGAACCAGCCGTACGAGTTCGAGGAGAACCCGCCCTATATCCATCACGACTACAACCCGGTCGGCTCATACCGTACCGACTTCGTAATCCCCGAGGACTGGGCTGACCGCCAGATCTTTGTCCACTTCGGCGCCGTCAAATCAGCCATGTACCTCTGGGTCAACGGTCGCAAGGTGGGCTACAGCCAGGGCAGCAAACTGCCGGCCGAGTTCGATATCACGCCCTACGTCCGTACCGGTGCGAACACGCTCGCCGTCGAGGTCTACCGCTGGAGCGACGGCAGCTACCTCGAATGCCAGGATTTCTGGCGGATCAGCGGTATCGAGCGCGACGTCTTCCTCTGGGCCGCGCCCAAGGTCCATGTCCGCGACTTCTTCGCCGTCGGCGACCTGGACGACAGCTACACGGACGGCATCCTCGAGGTCACCGCACACGTCACCAACTATGGGAGCGAGCCGGCCTCGGACTGGACCGTTTCGCTCGAGCTGCTCGACGCCGACGGGAACCACGCGCTCGTAACCGCACCGACGCGCGAACTGAACGTCCCGGCCGGCGCAGAGGTGACAGTCGAGTTCCGCGAGCCGGCGGAGGAGCCGGACAAGTGGACCGCCGAGACCCCGAATCTCTACACGCTGCTCCTCAGCCTCACCGACGCCGGCGGCGCGACCGCCGAGGTGATCACCGCGCGAGTGGGGTTCCGCACCGTCGAGATCAAGGACGGACTACTCCAGGTGAACGGAGTCCCGATAACGATAAAGGGAGTGAACCGCCACGAGCACGAGCCGCGGACCGGCCACGTGGTGACCGAAGCGGGCATGCTGCAGGACATCGCGCTGATGAAACAGCTCAACATCAACGCCGTCCGCACCTCGCACTATCCGAACGACCCGCGCTGGTATGAGCTGGCCGACGAGTACGGGCTGTACATCGTCGACGAGGCGAACATCGAGTCGCACGGCCGCGGCTACCATCCCGATACCACCTTCGGGAACGATCCGACCTGGAAGACCGCCCACCTCGACCGCACTATCCGCATGGTCGAGCGCGATAAGAACCACCCCTCGATCATCATCTGGTCGCTCGGCAACGAAGCGGGAAACGGCGTCAACTTCTACGCCACCTACAGCTGGATCAAGGCGCGTGACCCGACAAGACCGGTCCAGTACGAGCGCGCGCTACTCGACTGGAATACCGACATCTACGTCCCCATGTACGCCGGCTTCCAGCGCTTGGTCGACTACGCCGAGTCACACTACGACCGGCCACTCATCATGTGCGAGTACGCCCACGCTATGGGGAACAGCGTCGGCAACTTCACCGACTACTGGGAGATCATCGACCGCTACCCCAATCTGCAGGGCGGCTTCATCTGGGATTGGGTCGACCAGGGGCTGCTAACGACCAACGAGAACGGCGACACCATCTTCGGATACGGCGGCGACTTCGGACCGCCCGGTACGCCCAGCGATGGCAACTTCCTGATCAATGGAATCGTGCTCCCCGACCGGCGGCCCAACCCCTCGGCCTGGGAGGTCAAGAAGGTCTACCAGCCCCTTGACGTCGACCTCCTCGACCCCGCCGGTCCGGTCATCGCGGTCCGCAACGACTACGACTTCGCCCACTTCCACGACCTGTTGCTGGTCTGGTCGGTGACCGCCGATGGCGTCGTGCAGCAGACCGGCGATCTGGACGTCCCGGGCTTACCGCCCGGCGATGTCTGGACGGTCAGGATCCCCTACTCGCACCTTCAGCCCGTCCCGGGCAGCGAGTACTTCCTCGACCTCAGCTTCCGTACCCCGCGGCCCACCGACCTCGTGCCCGCCGGCCACGAACTGGCGTTCGAGCAATTCCGCCTGCCCTTCTCGACGCCCGCACCGCTCCTGCTCGCCGACTCGCTGCCGC
>JASFTY010000251.1:0-5882 GCA_050050535.1 Gemmatimonadales bacterium
CGATTTCAGCGCTAGTGGACCCGACCTTGAGTAACGATCGAATCAGGAGGTCGAGGCTAACGGATGGGTCTCCAGCTTCCATTTTCGCAACACGCGATTGGCTCGACCCAAGTCGCTTGGCAAGCGTGGCTTGCGATATCTTCTGTTGGCGACGCCGATTCCGGAGTTCTCTGGCGAGCGATACGCGCACGTCGATAACGGCCATCTCGGCATCGCTGAGATCCAGGAATTCCTTCGTATCACCGACCTTCCAGCCAGCACGTTCAAGCCTGTCACGCTTTTCTCGCTGCACGTTTACCGCTCCATAAATGATCCGCTTGTCTCAAACCGAGTCGTAACGTTTCAATCTGTCTTTGCAGGCCTCGATGACCGACTTCGGTGTCCTGTTCGACTTCTTGCTGAAGACCTCAAGGACCACAATCGCGTCCTTATCGATCCTGTAGATGATCCTCCAGGTATGGTCCTGGGCGTCGATCCTAAGCTCGTGACATCTTCGTCCGATCCCCCGCATCGGTCGCGACTGCGGCATCGAGAGGCTTTCACCACATGCAGCATCCGCAACAGAAAACCGGCCTGACGTCTTGCCTCCGGAGTGAGAGGAGGTGTCTTCACGGCCCCGTGAAGCCACACCAGCGGCTTCTGCCCCTCACTCATCGATGCAATCTAGGCCAGATCTGATACAATGTCAAATCTGACATGCCCCCCCCCTTCCTACGCCTATGCCTTCTGCTGCGCTCGCCGTGGTCATTCGCACCGATCACAGCCGGCACACCGGCCTCGCGGCATCTCCTCGCCGAAGTAGCGGAGCAGGTAGCGACGCCGGCAGCCGCTCTGATACGCGTAGGTCTCCATCCGCTTGAGCTTGCGCATCTCCAGGGCGCGCCGTGCGGCGACGCGCTCCCAATCGACGGGCAAGGCATCGGGCTCGAGCTTTAGGTCGGAGGGCACATAACCCGACCTCAGACCGTCATCGCGCCAGCCGAGCAGGCCGGCACGTTGTAGCGCGTCCAGCGCCTCACGTGCAGCACCGAAGTCGCCGCCGGTCCAGCGGGCGACTTCGCGACGCGAGAGACGCAGATGGCGGCGCTCGCCCTGTGCCGAGATCCGGGCCAAGCCTTCGAGCACGGGCTGAACGGCGAGCTGTTCTTCCGAGCCGTTCTCGTATTCGAGCAACTGACGCAGCTGCGCCGGGCTGGCGATCCAGCGGACGGTGCAGCTGGAGCGGGCCGCGGTGTCTTCGACGGCGCCGGCATCACGGAGGATGCGCAGCGCCGAGTAGATCTCGCTCTCGCTCTTGGCGTCTTTGACGCGGGCGGCGAACTGGGCGGGAGTAACGGGGCCGCCGGCGGCGCGGACGGCATCGCGCAGCGCGCGGAAGGTGGCGCGGACGACTTTGCGTGGCGGATAGGACGAGCGGATGAAGAACTCGTGGGTGAAGCGATCGCGATAGCTGTGCAGCAGGGTGCACTCGGCGGGCTCGCCGTCGCGGCCGGCGCGGCCCGCCTCCTGGTAGTACGCCTCGAGCGAGCCCGGCATCTGGAAGTGGATCACGCGCCGCACGTCTTCCTTGTCGATCCCCATGCCGAAGGCGTTGGTGGCGACGACGACCGGCAGGTTGCCGACGGTCCACTCTTCCTGGGCTCGCGCTCGACGCTCGCGGGGCAGGCCGGCGTGGTAGGCGGCGGCATCGATCCCGGCGCCGCGCAGCAGCTCGGTCGCCGCCTCGACCACCTTGCGGGTCGAGGCGTACACGACGGCGGTCTCATCGCCGTTTCCGAGGGCCGAGATCAAGAGCCGCGCTTTCTCGCTCAGCTTCTCCTCGCGGCGCACCGTCCAGCGCAGGTTCGGACGATCGAAGCCGCGGACGATGATACGGGGCTCGCGGAGCCCCAGCTGCTCCACGATGTCATTCCGCACCTCGGGCGTCGCCGTGGCGGTGAGCGCCATGACGCGCGGCCGCCCGATCTCCTGCCAGACGTGCCGCAGTTTGAGGTAGCTGGGCCGGAAATCGTGACCCCACTGGGAGACGCAATGGGCCTCATCGACGGCGACCAGCCCGATCGTCATGTCGGTGAGCGCGCGCCGGAACACGGGACTGCCGAACCGTTCCGGCGCCACGTAGAGCAGGTCGAGCTCGCCGGCCGCCGCCCGGGCCAGCCGCTCGTCGATCTCACCGCTCGACAGCGTGGAGTTCACCAGAGCGGCATGGATGCTTCGGCGCTCCAGGGCGTTCACCTGATCGAGCATCAGCGCGATGAGCGGCGAAACCACGAGGGTGAGACCGGGCAGGACGAGGGCGGGGATCTGAAAGCAGAGTGATTTGCCGCCGCCCGTCGGCATGACGATCAGCGTGTCGCGACCCCGCAGAACCGAGAGGATCGCCTCACGCTGACCGGGCCGGAACTCGCCGTACCCGAAGTGCCGCTGCAGAGCGGACCGCGCCTCTGACCACACGCCGAAGGTCGCCAACTACGATCATCGGAATGTCAACAGCCGAGTGAGCGGTGGGCGGTGGGCGGTGAGCGGTCAGCTATCCGACCCGCACGACGCGCCAGACCCCATCCTTGTCTTGCTTGAGTATGACCGGCATCTCGTCCGAGCACGAGACCCCGGCGACAGGCTGGCACTCGGTCCGGTAGACGAAGACGACAAGTTGCTCGTCGGGATCCTGAGAGTAGGCCTGACGGACTTCCCGGGGCGCCAACCTGTGAGCGAACAGCTCGCAGACCGACCACCCGACCCGGGGCTGGTACTGTCGGAGCCTGAGGTCGTCACCCTTGATCTCGACGGCGCGATCCCTGACCGCGACAGGATCACATCCGTACCGCTCGAAGAAGGGCGCGTAGTTGAGGTGGGTCGCGCCGGCACAGGCCAAGATAGCGGGCGTCAGAAACACGAGCAGCCTTTTCATAGCGGACCTCTCTCCCGCATCATGCAAACTGAGAGAGTCATCATCTGATGCAGCGCCGAAGCGGGGAGTTGCTCTCGGGACTCGGGCGGAGGAAGGACCGGGCGGCCAGACCCTGCAGAGCGTCGGCCGTGGCCGACGCGCGATTCCATACCCTTTCTCGGATGCGTTGTTCCTGGCGGCCGCGCACGCCCTGCGGGATCCGCCGCTGGCGAAGTTCTCTGCCCAGTCAGGGGATAGCCGGCGGGCTCGCTAACGGCGGAACCAGCGGCTAGTTACGCGATGTCGGCAGCTCGTACTTGATCCCTCGATACACCGCCACGGGACCGTGCATGATCTCGGTGTTGTAGGAACGGCCGGCGAGCCCGACGTGCACAACGGCGATCGAGTCGACCGGCAGCTTGTAGGCGCAGCGGAGCTTGAGCTCACCGTCGTAAAGGAGGCTCACCGTCCCGTCGGTCTCTATCTGCAGCGCGTAGAGGTGCCAGCGATCGGGCTCCGGCGGATACGGAGCCTTCCCGTTGCGATACACCCCTGGCGACCAGAATCCGGCGACTCGTTCACGCCCGCTGACATGGAAGTGCACAATTGTAGCGTCGCCGTACCGCGAAGCCCAATCGGTGGAATCGGGTGGCAGTGGGTCCCCGAGAAGGACCAGGTAGAAGTTCTCGTACGGTCGTCCGCTGAAGGGCATTCGCCCCCAAACCTCGACCGTCAACCCGTCGGCGAGCGGGAAGCTGCGGCGGGACACCGCCCCACTGGTGTAGCTCCGGTCCCCGTTGCTCACGAAGATCCCACCACCCTCGGGCCCCCCGCTGGGTCGCGCGTACGGCAGCGGAAAGCCGAACACGATCCAGTCCTCCGCCCTCAATCCCTCCGTCCAGTCGTCGCTAAGGAGCGGCTCGAGCTGCCGCTCCACCAGCGGTCGAGACATCAGCTCCAGCGTGTCGGCCCGCCAGCCGGCGGCACTGGCGATGACCCCGATCGCCCCCAGGCCCGTCACCTCGAGACACGCTCCCTCGGCCAGCTCCGCCGGCGATCCCTCGACGAGCGACCAGCGGATCGGAACGAGCTCGTCTGGTACGAGCTCGCCACGGGCGTCCGTGAGCGCCGCATCCAGCGCGACCCGCTGGCCCGGCGTCACGACCTCGTCGCCGGCTTGAATTGCCAGGTCGTCGATCCAGCGCCGTTGAGCGCCGCTTCTGAACGGAGGCACGATGTGCACGATGTCACCGCGGTCCGTCAGCCGGCGCTCGTCGCCGGTCACCACGTCGATCGCCCAGATGTCCCGCGCGCCGGCCCTGTCGAACACGGTCGCCACGACGCGGTCCGACACCCAGACGGGATTCCAGTGGTCGGCTGCAACGCGCGACACCTGCCGCAACCCGCTGCCGTCAGGTCGAACGACATACAGGGACCTGAAGCTGGCCGACCGTCCGGCGAATGCCAGATACGCTCCGTCCGGAGACCAGGCAGCGCCTTCGGCCCATAGACCTTCCGGTGATACCGCCCGCTCACTGCGGCCGTCGAAATCGACTACGTAGAGACGCGGAAGTGACCCGTCCCACCCCGTGAACGCGATCCGGGTGCCGTCGGGTGACCAGGCAGCCAATCGGGTGCTACCGGCGAACGGGCTCTCAGCAAGCGTTCTACGCTCTCCGGTGACCGCATCATGGATCCCCAGCCGGTAGACATAGGTCAGACCGTCGCCCAGTAGACGGCCGTAGGTGTAAAGCAGGTAGCGCCCGTCTGGCGACCAAGCCACCGGATACTCGTCGTCCGGTCCCTCAGCAATGACATTAACCGCACCGCTGGCGAAGTCGCGTATCGCAGTATTCACACCGTCGCGCGCGTCAACGGGATAGGCAAGGTGCCTGCCGTCCGGGGAAGACACGTAGAAATAGGGGAATTCGAACGAAGGGCCCGATCTCTCCTCGACGCTTCGTCCGCTCAACTCCAACTCGACGAGCTCGCTGCCCCGCACCTCGACCATCAAGGTGCCGTGGAGATCGTCCAGCGGCCGTGTCGCAACACCGCCCTCGAACAGGGCGACCCAGCCGAGCAGGCCAATGGCGAGGACGGCCGCACCACCGGCGCCGCCGATCGCCGCCGTCTGCCACCGCGGCCGGGACACCTCAGGTTCCCGAGCATCGAACAGCGCCGCCGCCAGCCCGTTGAGCCCCGACCCCAACGCTCCCTCGAGCGGTGCCAGTAACGCCTCCTGAACGCGAGCCGCCGATCGCTCCAGCTCCTCACCCGGCTCGTCCTCCAGTTCCTCTGCCAGCAGCTTGCGGTAGCCCTGATAAGATTGCAGCGCCTCCACGTCGCGGCCCGCCGCCCGCAGTGTCCGGACCAGCAGCACCTGCCCGCCCTCGTCCAGCGGGTTGCGCGCCGCGTTGGCTTGGGCGTACTCCACCGCCGACTCCAGGTCGCCCGTCCGCACCGCCTCGGCGATCGTCTGCGCATACGCCACATCCAGCGCCGCGCCCAACCGCTCGTTCTGCGCCTCGATCCAGCGCGACAACTCGTTCCCCGCCTTCCCCTCGAAGCCCGCCAGGAACGGCCCGTCGCACAGCTTCACCCCCCGCCCGTAGTCTCGTTCCTCCATCGCCCGGTCGAACGCCCACAGGTCCACCGCCAGCAGGTCGCGATTCAGGCTCAACGTGATATCGCCCGTGACGACCAGCTCCTGGCCCGCCTGCTTCGATAGCTGATACAACGCCTGCCGCAGCGACCGTCGCGCCCGGTCGTGCCCCACACCCGGCCACAGCAGCTCCGCCAGGTACTCGCGGCTCGCCGCCGACCCGGGCATGGTCGCCAGGATCGCCAGCACCGCTAGCGGCTTCTTGTTGGAGAGGATCACAGGGCCGCCCGGCCCCGACTCATGAAGAGCGAGCTGCCCGAGCGTTCGCAGGTAGAACGAGCCAGCGTCCATCACAGCGCGGTGGTGAGGTTCCCCCCGAGGCGTCCCAAT
>JASFTY010000252.1:0-5836 GCA_050050535.1 Gemmatimonadales bacterium
CCGTGGATCAGAGCCTGCTGGATCGACTTGTACGAGTCGACCAGATCGGTGTATTTGCCCACGACCGCGATTCGGACGTCACCCTGCGTCGGCCGCTTCACCCGCTCCACCAATCCGCGCCACGCCGTCAGGTCCGGTGCCGGAACCTGCAGGCCGAGCTTGTCGACCACGAGCTGGTCGAGGTTCTGAGCGTGGAAGACTAGCGGCACCTCGTAGATCGTGTCCACGTCGCGAGCTTCGATTACCGCGTCGCTCTTCACGTTGCAGAACAGAGCGATCTTGCGGCGCAGATCCTCGCCCAGCTCGCGCTCCGCCCGGCAGATCAGGATATCCGGCATGATCCCGATCTCCATCAGCTCCCGCACGGAGTGCTGAGTCGGCTTCGTCTTCAGCTCACCGGCCGCGGACATGTACGGGACGAGCGTGAGGTGAATGAACAACGTGTTCTCACGGCCGGCGTCGCTTCTCAGCTGTCTGATGGCCTCGAGGAACGGGAGCGACTCGATGTCACCGACGGTCCCGCCGATCTCCGTGATCACGACATCGTAGTTCGGGGTCAGCCGGCGGACGGCCGACTTGATCTCATCGGTGATGTGCGGGATCACCTGGACGGTAGAGCCGAGATACTCGCCGCGCCGCTCCTTGGTGATCACGTCGCGGTAGATCCGGCCCGTCGTTACGTTGTTCGCCTGCGAGAGTGACTCCTCGATGAAGCGTTCGTAGTGACCCAGATCGAGATCGGTCTCGGCGCCGTCATCGGTTACGTAGACCTCGCCGTGCTGGAACGGTGACAGCGTACCCGGATCGACGTTGATGTACGGATCGAATTTCTGAATGGTGACCTTCAGCCCCCGCTCGACCAACAGTCGACCAAGCGACGCAGCGGCGATCCCCTTCCCTAACGAGGACACGACGCCGCCGGTCACGAAGATCATCTTGGCAGGCCCGGACCTCTCGCTCATCTGCTCTCTTCCCTCCCTCCCAGGATCTGCTCGGCTCGCACCAGATCGGCCTCCGTGTCCACACCCGCACCGCCGCCTTCCACTATGCCCACCCCGATCCGCAGGCCCGCCGCCAGCCAGCGCAGCTGCTCGAGCCCTTCCCTCTTCTCCAACGGGTGCGGGGGAAGCGTGGTCGCACGTCGCAGCGCCGCTCGGGTGAAGCTGTAGATCCCGACATGGCGCAACGGCCGCGCCCGCTCAGCGGCTCCCGGCGGGGCGCTCCCGGAACGATCGTACGGGACCGGCGCGCGGCTGAAGTAAAGCGCGCCGCCCGCGTCGTCCAGGACGACCTTCACGGTCGACGGGTCCTTCCACTCCTCTACACTCGAGATCGGGGACGCCACCGTCCCCACGTCCCAACCCGCCCTCACGAGCCCGACCGCCGCCTCGGCGGCGCCGACCGGCAGAAACGGCTCGTCACCCTGGAGGTTCACGATGCAGCCGAAGTCCTTGAACTCCGCTGATTCCGCGACTTCCGCCACCCGGTCGGTGCCTGACTCGTGCTCGGCACGAGTCAGGACCGCTCGGCCCCCGAACCTCTCGACGGCGCATACGATCTCCGGCGCGTCAGCGGCAACGATGAGCGTATCGAGCACATCGATGACAGCCATTCGCTGCCACACCCATTCGATCAGTGGGCGCCCGGCGATCGAGAGCAGCGGCTTGCGCGGCAGTCGCGCCGAGGCGAGGCGGGCGGGGATCACCCCCAGGACACCGCCCTCGTCGGTCCCGATCGACCGGTTCGCAGGTGAAGAATGGGCGCCGCTAAGCAATTTTCACGCCAACAAAGCTAACAACCCAGTAAAAGGTTGTCAAAACTGGCTCTTAGCGGCCAAACAAGGGTCAGGGGAGGCGATCGAAACCGATGGCCAGGGCCGTCTTGAAGTCGTCGCGCGGCGCCGTGTACAGCGCCGCGCATAGCGGTCCCACGCTGAGCCCCACCCCGAGATTGTGGACGGTGGACGGGCGGGCGGCCCCTTCGACCCAGGCGTTCCCCACCGCGTACTGCAGCCACGGCACCAGCTCCCAGCGTATCCCAACCCGGCGGCCCAGCGGGGCTCGCAGCGTCGCCGCGGTCCACCACATTCGGTCGCCCTGCCGCTCGCCAGTCCTGAGGGTGGGCAGCGTGCCCCAACCGCCCAGCGCCCGCCAGCGCTGCTCTGGAGCCCCGGAAGAGGTCGGAAGCTGGCCGCGCCCCTCGAGTACCAGCGAGCCTCGCCGCCAGGTAGGCAACTCGGCCAGCACGGCCGCTCCAAACACGGTAAACGAGAGATCACCCGCCACGTCGGCGTCGGCGTGCTCGATCCTCAGCTCGACCTCGAGCGGAGAGATGCGCCCGTCCATCACCTGCGCGACGCTCACCAGCTTGACGAGCGCCGCATCACGCTCGCGAACCGGCAGGTTCGGCCCGAACCCATCCCTTACCTCGAAGATCGAGAACGGATCCCGGTTTTCCAGGCTGCGCGCCCGCTCCCAACCCACGACGACGTCGTTCGTCCACACGACCCGCGAACCGACGATCAGCCGCAGGTCTCCCTCGACAAAGCGCGCGTCGTAGTAATTCCGCGTATCAACACCGCCGATCACCGCGTACAGCGAGTTCTCGACACGACCGTTGATCCACTCGTCGTTCGAACGCACCGTGCGCCCGCCCCGCAGCACGAACGCCTGACGCCCGAACGGCCAGCTCAGCTCCAAGTCACCGTCGAACTGCTCACGAACGCTACGATAGCGCATCCGCCCGCGCGCATCCGGCATCCACGGTTCCGGCCCCCGTTCCAGATCTGCGCCCCACCGCACCGTCAACGCGTTCACCCGGTCGTACTCCGGCAGCAGGAACCCGTATAGCCCCGGCAGACGAAAGCTCGCCCCACCACCCGGCGCCGTCACCACGTACCTTCCCCCCTCGATCTCCTCGACCCCGTACAGATACCGTGACGCATCGATCGGCGGCGATCCCAGCTCCGCCAGCGATGATCCGTAGAACCCGCCGCCCAGAACCACCACCGCCCCGGATATTCGACCCCCGGGCCGCGCGAATATGTCACTCTGCACCCCCACGACGTCGCCCTCGATCAGACCCTCCAACCGCAGCGTCGCCCGGATCACGATCACGTCCGATCCGATCACCTCATCTGCCGCCAACACCGTGTCCCGCGTCAGGACTCGGTAGCTGCCTCGCGCCAGCACCTCCCTCAGCCTCGCATCGGCCCGCGGCTCACCCCGCGTCCCGCGCCGATACTCCACCGTCTGAGCTGCGACATCGCGAACGCCGCCGAGACCCAGGGCGACCGCGAAGACCACACCCAGAAAGCGTGTCAGGTAGGCGGGCCTATCTAGCTTTCGAATCATAAATTACCGTACTGCCCCTACAGCGATTTCTATGAGCGAGGATGGTGACGCCGGTGGATCTCGCTCAGGTAACTACGGTCCAGGTGCGTGTAGATCTGAGTGGTCGAGATGTCAGCGTGACCGAGCATCTCCTGGACCGCGGCGATGTCGGCACCTCCCTGCAGCAGGTGCGTAGCGAATGTATGGCGCAGCGTGTGTGGCGTCACGCGCTTCCGAATGCCCACCTCCAGGACATGGCGCCTGACGATGTCCCAAGCGCCCTTGCGGGTGAGCCGGCGACCGCGGCGACTGATGAACAGGGTCGGGTCGCCGGCGCGGTCGGCGGCCCGGGCCAGCGCCGGCCGTGCCTCGCGGAGGTATACGGTTAATGCCTCGAGGGCGGCGCCACCGAACGGGATGATCCGCTCCTTCGAGCCCTTGCCTCGCACCTTGACCAGACGCTCCTCCAGATCGACGTCGCGAGCTCTGAGGGTCACGAGTTCCGAGATGCGCACGCCGGTGGCGTACATGAACTCGAGCATGGCCCAGTCGCGCACGGCCAGCGGGTCGTCCGTCTCGGGCACTTCCAGGAGCCGCTCGATCTCAGACTGGCTGAGCACGGAGGGTAGAGCGCGGCCGATCTTCGGGCCATCCAGCAGCTCACAAGGATCCGACTCGATGACGGCGAGGGTCTGCAAGAAGCCGAAGTAGCTCCTCAACGCTGAGATCTTGCGGCTGACGGTTCTCGGCGCGAGACCTCGATCCTTGAGCTCGTAGACAAACTCGCGCAGATCGGTCACCTCGATACCCTGCGGCGAGTCGAACCCGTGATCTCGCAAGAACTCGATGAACTGGACCAGATCGGACGCGTAGGCCGCGACCGTGGCGGCTGACAGTCCACGGTCGATCCGGACGTACTCTTCGAACAGCTCGAGGTAGAACTCGCGGAGCGTGTCCTCGGTCACCGCCCGTCTCCATCGCCGCTCGGCGGCTCCGCCGGATGATGACGGGTCTTCCACCAGAGGACGATCAGTACGACGGCGAGAGCGCCGGCAACGCCGAGCAGGGTGGCGTTGACCCCTCTGAGCGCCTCGAGGATCGTCTGCCAGTTGCGCCCGAACACCGCGCCGAGATAGACCAGCACGCCGTACCACACGGCCGACGCCGCCGCGACCGGCAGGGCGGTACGCCAGAACTTCAGGTGGGTGATCCCCGCGAATACCGGTACGAGCGAACGAAAGGCGGGAAGGAAGCGACTGGCGAAGATGATCTTGCTGCCGTGGGCATTGTAGAGCGCAGCGATCTTCTCCAGCTGCCGCGGTCGCAGCAGCCACCGCCCCGCCCTCGTGCCCATCACGTCACGCCCCCAGCGCCGGGCCAGGCCATAGCTCAACAGGGCGCCGCCCGTGTTCATCGTCCAAGTCACCAGGAACACGCCCGCCCCGGTGACCTGTCCCTCGGCCGTCAGGAAGGCACCGAAGGCGACGAACGTATCGGCCGGCAGCGGCGGAAAGAAGTTCTCGATCACCACGCCGACCGCCAGAACCAGGTAGACCCAGTGCGGCTCGATCCCTGCCAGCTGCTCCAGGACCTGCTCGACGCTTCCCTGGTCGATCAGCCAGTCAGGAAGTCCGACGAGACCCAATGAGAAGAAGCCCACTCGCTCTGTCACCTCAGGGGAGCGCCGGGCTCCGCATTCGATCGATCAGAGCCACCGCCCAGGCCCCGATACCCTCGGCGCGCCCCAGAGCGCCCATCCCCTCCGCCGTCGTCGCCTTGATCGAGATGAAACTCGGGCCGATCCGCAGAGCCGAGCCCAGATTCTCACGCATCGCTTCCACAGCCTCGGCCAGCCGCGGCCGCTCCGCCACCACGGCCACATCCAGGTTCACGACCTGGTAGTTCTCGTCCTCGAGCATACGCCGCACCGTCGCGAGCATATCCATGGAGGAGGCGTCGCGCCAGCGCTCGTCGCTGTCGGGGAAATGCGCCCCAATGTCGCCCAGACCGGCGGCGCCCAGCAGGGCGTCGATCACCGCATGGGTCACCACGTCGGCGTCGCTGTGGCCGGCGAGCCCCGTCGCCCCCTCGAGCTCGACCCCGGCCAGTATCAGGCGCCGCCCCTCGGCGAAGCGGTGCACATCGAACCCGATCCCCACTCGCATGGTCTATCGTCCCCTCGGCTGCTCCTGGCTGGACTGTGCAGCATCCCGGAGGGTAAATAAGCCGACTTCAGACGCGGAACAAGCCGCCGAACGGACCCGCCCGCCTCTACGCCCGCCGGCCCCCCACGGTAGCCGCGCCCTGCACAAAAACAGGGCAGCCGCAGCTGCCCCTCTCCTCATCCGGCTACCGACTCACGCCTGACCGCCTCGACTCCACCCCCCACCTCACACTTCACACTTCATACTTCATACCTCATACTTCAAACTCCCGGATTCCCCCTCTCCCTACTCCTCCCAGCGTCTTATGGCCAGGCAGACGTTGTGACCACCGAAGCCGAA
>JASFTY010000253.1:0-5833 GCA_050050535.1 Gemmatimonadales bacterium
TCCGAATCGACGAAGCGGCTGCAGCGGAATTGGATCGGCCGCTCGGAGGGCGCCGACATCAATTTCGAGATCGTCGGCCACCCAGACAAGAGCCTGCGCGTCTTCACGACGCGGCCCGACACGCTGTTCGGCGCCACCTTCATGGTGCTGGCACCCGAGCACCCGTACGTGAAAGAGATCACCACGGACGCGCAGCGCGCCGCCGTCGACGAGTACGTGAAGAACGCGCTCGCCATGGACGTGGTCGAGCGGCGAAAGGCCGGTGAGGAGCAAGGCAAGACCGGTGTCGATACCGGTGCCAGGGCTATCAATCCGGTGACCGGCGAGGAGATCTCGATCTGGGTCGCCGACTACGTCCTGATGGAGTACGGCTGGGGCGCCATTATGGGCGTGCCGGCCCACGACGAGCGCGACTTCGAGTTCGCCACACTGTATGAACTGCCGATCCGGGTCGTCGTGATCCCGGCCGACCAGTACGAGAGCTTCGACCCGAGCGCCGAGCTCGAGGCCGCCTTCACAGAGCACACCGAGGACGAAGTCCTGGTCAATTCCGGCAAATTCGACGGCGTGCCGGCCGCCAAGGCGATCGGCGAGATCACCGACTGGCTGGCCGAGCAGGGCCGCGGCGCGCACGCGGTCAACTACCGCATCCACGACTGGTGCATCTCGCGGCAACGCTACTGGGGGCCGCCGATCCCCGTCATCCACTGCGAGAAGTGCGGCGCCGTCCCGGTACCGGAAACCGACTTGCCGGTGAAGCTGCCCTACGTCGAGAACTTCAAGCCCGACGAGAGCGGCGTCGCCCCGCTGGCCCGCTCGGCCGAGTTCCTGAACGTCGAGTGCCCGACCTGCGGCGGCGCGGCGAAGCGCGAGACCGACGTATCCGACACCTTCCTCGACTCGGCCTGGTACTTCATCCGCTATCCGTCCACCGATCGACACGACGTGCCGTTCGATGCGGAGCGAACGAAGAAGTGGCTGCCGGTGGACATGTACATCGGCGGTGAAGAGCACGCAGTGCTGCACCTCATGTACTCGCGGTTCATCGCTATGGCGCTCCACGATCTGGGACACCTGCCCTTCGAGGAGCCGTACCACAAGTTCCGCAAGCACGGGCTGATCATCCGCGAGGGCGCCAAGATGTCGAAGTCGCGGGGCAACGTCGTGATCCCCGACGAGTTCGTCGAGAAGTACGGCGCCGACGCGTTCCGCACCTACCTGATGTTCCTCGGCCCCTACGAGGAGGGCGGCGACTTCCGCGAGCAAGGGATCGCCGGCATCTCCCGCTTCTTCGATCGGGTCTGGGACGCCGTCACGGGCGGCCGGCTGGACGACGGACCGCCGGAGACCGACGAACTCAACCAGAAGCTGCACGCCACGATCAAGAAGGTCAGCGAGGATATCGCCGGCCTGCAGTACAACACCGCGATCGCCGCGCTGATGGAGTATCTGAACGCGGCACGCGCCGGCGGTCGCTCGGCGCGACGCTCCGAGCTCGAGCCGCTGGTCGTCATGATCGCACCGTTCGCGCCGCACCTGGCGGAGGAACTGTGGGAGCGGCTGGGGTACAAGGAATCGGTCTTCGCCGGCGCCAGCTGGCCGGCCTACGACGAGAAGCTCGCGCTCGCCGATCAGGTCGATATCGCCGTCCAGGTCAACGGTCGTCTGCGCGCCACCGTAAGGGCACAGCGCGGAGCCAGCGAGGCCGAGGTCACGCAGGCGGCGCTAGCCGAGGAAGCGGTGCAGCGGCACCTGGACGGGCTGGAGGTCGTGAAGACCATCTTCGTGCCCGACCGACTCATCAACCTGGTCGTGAAGTAGGCGTTCCCCCGCGACGACGTCAGTCCAGTCAGACGACAGAGGTCACTGGTGCAAGACAAACCGCGCAGGTGGTCACAGGTTCTGCTTGTGGTCCTGGCCGCGACGACGCTGGCCGCGCTCTGGGGGGACTCGCAGCTCGAGAGCTCGCCGATCGGCTGGGAAGAGCAGGACGTGCTCTATGCGCTCTGGGCGTTCGGTGAGGTCGATCGCTCCAACATCGGCGTCGACGATGCCAACATCTTCTTTACCTACGGCAAGCACCTCGCCGATGGCCACGGCCTGGTGTGGAACGTGGGCGGCGAGCGCGTCGAGGGCTACTCCTCGACGCTCTGGATGCTGAGCGCCGCCGTGACCTACTGGCTGCACTTGCCCACCGAGGGCACGCTGTTCGTGCTGAACGTCGTCTTGGTGGCCGCGGCCCTGACCGTTCTGATCTTCGAGATGGAGCGGCTGATCCGTGCACACCGCAGCTCCTCGACGCCCATCTCGCTCGAGAGCGCCATCGTCCTCGCCTGGACGTTCCTCGTGCCCGGTTACGTTGTCTGGACCTGCCTCTCGCTGCTCGACTCGGGGATGTGGAGCGCGATACTCATCACCGCCACGGTCCTCATCGCCGCCGAGGCGCGAGCCGAGACGGTGGACCGCAAGCGCTTCTGGGGACTCGCCGCCTTGATCGTAGCCATGCTGCTCGGCCGCCCTGAGGGGATGCTGTGGGCAGGGACCTTCGCTGCGCTTTACGGTGGTGTCCTGTTCGTCCGCGGAGACGGGGCGCGGGCGGCGCTCAAGTCCTTCGCGACCCTGGTCGGAGTTTACGCACTCGCGCTCGCCGGCCTCACGGCTTTCCGCCTGGCCTACTTCGGCTATCCGTTGCCCAACACCTACTACGCGAAGATGTCGCCCGACCTGGGCTACAATCTCTCGGCCGGCTGGCGCTACTTCCGCCTGTTCCTCGAGTCGAACTGGCTACTGTGGATCGCCGTGCCCGCGGCACTCTGGGGCACTTTCCGCATCTTCGTCCTGTTGAGGAGGGGGGAGCGCGCGGCGGAAAGCCCTACGAGCCGGCTACCCGACCTGCCCCTGGCCGTAGTCTCCTGCGTCGTGCTCATCGGGCTCGTCGTCCCGATACTCGAAGGCGGCGATCACTTCCGCCTCTACCGTTTCTTCCAGCCGATCTGGCCGCTGCTGGTGCTGCCCGCCGTCGCACTGGCCGAGACAGCGCTCCTGCGCTGGGCACCGCAGCCGTTCCTCGCTTCGCTGCGTCGACTGCAGCTGCTGGTGCTCGTGCTGCTCGCCGGGGTATTCGCCACCGCCAACGCGATCACTTGGGGCGATCTCTCCGACGACCTGGTCCAATACGAGTTTCGCCTGGCGACACGCGCCCGCGCCATCGGCGAGAACCTGAACCGCACCTTCGCCCCGACGGGGCTGCCGTCGGTGGGTGTAGTCGTGGCCGGTGGAGTCGGCTACACCTACGAGGGAGAGGTCGTCGATCTGATGGGTCTCAACCTGGTCGAGATGGCTCACCAGCCCGGCGACCGCGTGGGGATCAAGAACCACGCGGCGTTCAGCAAGGAGGTCTTCTGGCGGCTGCAGCCGGACATCATGTTGCCGCAGACCGAGCTGTCCGAGCGTCGGATACCCAACTACGAGGGAACGTTCTGGTACGCGGTCCCTCTCAAAGAGCTGCCGTCGGATCCGGAGTTCCGGCAGGCCTACAGGCCCGCCGCAGTGCGCCGGAAGGGGCGGCCGGGAGACGTCTTCATCATTGGGATCTACCGGCGCGATTACCTCAGAGACCTCGTCATGAGCGGCGCGTACGACGTCTTCGCGCCCGCCTGATCACCGTCACGGCCGAGGTGACGACACGGCGGCGCCCAGCTCACCGATCCACCGCACGGCCTCCTCGACATCGCTGCGCCGCGTGTTGTGGTTCACGACGGCGATGCGCAGAACGTAGCGACCGCACACGCGGCTCGACGTGATCATCGCCACCCCGCTCTCCCAGAGGCGCCGCCTGATCTCACCGTTGACCCGCTCGATCGTCTCCTCGTCGCTCGACCGGGACGGGACGTAGCGGAACGACACCACGCTCAGCACGGCGGGGCTCACCACCTCGATGTTCGGGTCCGCCTCCAGTAGCTCCTCAGCGTAGCGCGCCAGGTCCATGGTGCGGCTGATCACCGCCCGGTAACGCGCCAGGCCGAAGTGCTTGATCGCCATCCAGATCTTCAGCGCCCGACAGCCGCGGCTGAGCGTGATCCCGTGGTCGCACATGTTGACGTTTCGCTCACCACCGGCAACGTCCACTAGATAGGCGGGCAGAATGTGAAAGACGTCGTAGAGGCACTGGAAGTCACGTACCAGGATGCAGCCCGCCTCGTACGGCGTATACAGCCACTTGTGTGGATCGAGCGTCACCGAGTCGGCACGCTCGATCCCGTCGAGCAATGCGCGCCCCCGCGGGTCGAGGACCGCGAAGCCGCCGTACGCGGCATCGACGTGCATCCAGAGGCGACGGTCCTCGCAGAGCGCGGCGACCTCCACCAACGGATCGACGCTGCCGGTGGTCGTGTCACCAGCGTTCGCCACAACACAGAACGGCCGGCGACCACCCGCGTCCTCGGCCACCGCATCCTCGAGCGCGGCGACGTCGAGGCGGTATGCGTCGTCCGTCCGTACCTTGCGGACCTGGTCGGGCCGGAACCCGAGGATGCGCGCCGCACGATCGATCGACGAGTGCGCCAGCTCGCTGGTGTAGATCACGCCGTCTTCCCGCAGGTCACCCAGCCGCTGCTCGCGCGCCAGGACGAGCCCCGTCAGGTTCGCCACCGAACCGCCACTCACCAGCGTGCCGCCCGCCGTATCCGGCATGCCGAGCCAGCGGCGGAACCAGTCGACGACCGTCAGCTCGAGTTGCTGCGCCGCCGCGCCCTCGATCCAGGTGCCGGCGTAGATGTTGTAGCCCGCGGCCAGCGCATCGCCCATCGCGCCGACGAAGGTGCCGGCGCTGGGGATGAAACCGAACATGCGCGGGTGATCCACGTGCGACATGTGAGGCGCCACCCGCTCCTCGAACTCGTCCAGCAGCTCGTCCAGCGGCAGCCCGTACTCGGGCGGCGGTCCACCGAGTAGCCGCTCCATCTCGTCCCGGTCGGCCCAATTGACCACGGGCCGCTCGGCCAGGGTCTCGAAGTGTCGGATGATGCTCTCGACTACGGCGCGGCCGTACTGCTCCATCTCGGTCGATGCCATCTCCAGCGTGGGCTCATTCATAATGCCGGATGGGTTGAGGGGAAATCGACATTGAACAGCCGACATTCGGTTTCCGACGCCCGAGTTTAGCTGCAACGATCGATCTTCGACAGTCGGCTATCGGCTGCCGGTTGGTGAATGTCGAAGTACTACTCTGATCCCGGACTGTACACCTTCTCCGCACTAGCCGAGATCTCTTCCCGCCCGAACCACGAGGGCTTGAACTGCTCGCGCGAGTAGAGCGGCGCCTGATCGAAGTAGTGGGGCGAGTCCGGATCGCCGCTCTGCCCGAAGGTCAGGATCGAGCGCGCTCGTATCTGCGGGCCGAACTCGATCACCTTGACGAAGGAGTTGCCGTGCACCCCGTAGCGGCGGCGCTGGCCCGTCTCCTGGGCCGGGCTGAAGGTGAAAACGCTGCCCAGCCAGCCGGGCGCGCCGGCCACCGGCAGGCTCGGCGCAGCATCGTCGAACGAGACTTGACCGCTGGCGTCGGGCCGCTGCAACCGATTCAGCTCGCCCCACGCCACCCGCCAGGTCCCCCAGTCGGCCTCCAGCGCGTCGAGCACGGCCTCCAGTGCGCGGACCCGCGCCCAACGCTCGTCACGCTGCGGATTCCTGAGCCGGCTGAACCGCTCCGCCCAGAGGACGAAGAGCGTCGTCTCCCACGACTCGATGGCGCTCACGTAGTCCCAATCGCGGAGCCCGCCCATGGGCTCCGCCAGCCTGTCGGCGCGCGCCGCGTCGGCCGAGCGGAGTCGCT